>BLLW01000017.1 GCA_011959285.1 Lachnospiraceae bacterium
GGGGGAGATAGAGATGAGAAGACGTTTGCCGGTGGTTCTGGCGGCTATTGTCTGCCTAGCTGGGCTGGGGGTGCTTTTGTATCCCACGATCAGCAACTGGTGGAATCTGTGGATGCAGTCCAGGCTGATTACAGAGTATGAGAGAAAAGTGGAAGAACTGGATACGGAGCAATTTACGGAAATCTATGATGCAGCAAAGGCTTATAACGAAAAGTTGTTCCAGCTGGGGATTTCATTTGCTAATGTAGATGCAAATGATGAAAGGCTCAGCGTGAACGGTCAGAATTATGACCAGCTCCTTAACATAAATGGAAACGGCGTGATGGGGTATGTAATCATAGAAAAGATTGGCGTCCGGCTTGCCATCAGCCATGGGACAGAGGATGAGGTACTTCATGACGGTGTAGGGCATTTAAAAGGCAGTTCCCTTCCGGTGGGAGGAGAAAGCACCCATGCCGCACTATTTGGACACAGAGGATTGCCGTCGGCACTGCTTTTTACGGATTTGGACCAGATGGAAATCGGCGATTATTTTCAGGTCAATATCCTTGGCAGGGTCCTGAATTATCAGGTGGATCAGATTCTGGTGATTGAACCCCACGAAACAGATCCGCTGGAAATCGTGGAAGGAAAAGATTATGTCACATTGGTGACCTGCACCCCTTATGCGGTGAATACCCACAGGCTTTTGATCAGAGGGGTCCGGGTAGAGGAAGAAACAAATAGCAATGAGTAGGCTGGAACTTGGAAAGTGTCACTGGCTGTTTCATCAGATGTAGAGAAAAGAGGGAGATTAGATGAAAATGAAAAGGTGGATAAGAAAAGTCGTTCCAATCGTGGGCGCGGTAATGATCATGATGTTCACCAGCATTGTCGCTTATGCTGACGGGGATATCAGCGGGGACGGAAGTCTCACCATCGATGTCCGCGACGGAGAGGAAGGCATCAGCGGTGCAGAGTTTACAATCTATAAGGTGCAGCACTGGACCAAAGCAGGTGCAGATCAGGATCTTGAATGGTCCGGAGATTTTAAAGACTTCGGCAGCCAGAACATCGGGAGCCTGCGCGGACAGTCCGCAAAGTTCTTAAAGGAAGCAGCTGAGTCCCTGCATACCTATATCAGTGGAGAGAATAAGATTGCATCCTATAGCATAGGTTCTTCGGGAACGAACGGAGTGGCATCATTCTCTAAGCTGGAACCGGGCGTATATCTGGTAGTGGTAACGAAGCAGCCTGATGGATATACGGTGACGTCTCCTTTCCTGGCATTTGTGCCGAGGGTGGATAAGAACGGTGACGTACATTATAATGTGAGTGTGGAGGCAAAGCTGGAAGCAGTGCCGATGCCTACACCTACGCCGAGCGCGACACCAACAGCGACGCCGTCCGCAACCCCGGGACCGACAGCGACACCGGGACCTACAGGGGCGCCTACGCCGAGACCGACGACACCGCCGCCAGCGACACCGGGACCTACGGGAGCGCCTACGCCGGGACCGACAGATCCGCCGCCGGCACCTACAGCGCCAGCGACTCCGGCACCGCAGAGTCCTACAGATCCGCCGTCACAGCCAACGGATCCGCCGCAGATTACGAACAGGCCGAATCCGACCCCGACGCCTGACCAGGCAGTGCTTGGCATGCGCCGTAGAAGGGGATGGGAAAAGGGCGTGTTAGGAAGAAGAAGGCTTCCGCAGACGGGAACGCTGCAGTGGCCGATACCGGTGCTTGCAGGAATGGGCGTGCTCTTGTTCTTCATCGGATGGATGAGAAAGTACGGAAGGAAGAATAAAGGGGAAGACGGAAAGGCAAAGAAAGGAAGGGGCATGTTGCTCATGAGCGTTGGACCGCTTATGATTATTGGCGGCATGGGAATCCTTTTCTATAATAATTGGGATAATGCAAGAGCAGAGCGGGCAGCGGAAAGCGTGCTTGCACAGATAGAGCAGAATGCCCAGCAGGAGCAGACAGCGGAAGCTGTACAGCCGCAACTGGATATGTTGCTGGAGGAAATCCCGGAAGAGGTCGATACCACCATGGGAACGATTGAAGTGGACGGTTTCACCTATATTGGAGAAGTTGCAATTCCGGCAATCGATATCTCACTTCCTGTCATGAATTCCGTTACCAGTGAGGGTCTTAAGATTGCGCCGGGCAGATATGAAGGCAATTACAATGAAAACTCTTTGATTATTGCAGCACATAATTATCAGAGGCATTTTGGCAACATCAAGTATCTTTCGCCGGGAGATCAGGTAGTCTTTCTGGATGTGGACGGTGGAGAACACTTCTATGAAGTAGCCGAGATCGAGACGGTGGGCGGCAAGAAGGTGTCAAAGATGTCTGAAGGAGAATGGGATCTGACTTTGTTCACCTGTACATACGGGGGAAGGAACAGGGTGACTGTAAGATGTACCCTGCAGGAAGAAGCATAAGAATAAGATATAAGGATAAGCTGTGGGGAATACCCACAGCTTATTTTTCATACATATAAAGGAGGGTAAATGTAAGAGGCGCAGCGTGACAAACAATCAAAACAGAATCTTGAAGTTGGTGATGGCAGGAATTTTAATGTTCTCTATGTTTGTTGTGGCGAGGGAAGGTGCCGTCTATGTAAATTCAACGCAGGTGGAAGAAAAGAGGGATATCTGCGTAGTGATCGATGCAGGGCATGGTGGCGCTGATCCTGGTAAGGTCGGGATCAACAACCAATTGGAAAAGGATATTAATCTGCAGATTGCACATTTGTTAAAGCAGTTTTTACAAGCAGAGGGTATCACGGTGGTGATGACCCGGGAGGGGGATGCCGGGCTGTATGATGAGAATGCATCCAACAAGAAGGTACAGGATATGAAAAGAAGGCTGGCGATGATCGAGGAAGCGGAACCGGTATTGGTAGTCAGTATCCATCAGAACAGTTATCATGAGGAGTATGTAAAGGGAGCACAGGTATTTTATTATGATACCAGCCAAAACAGTAAGCAGCTTGCCATGATCATACAGGAACAGCTTCGCAGTTTAGATCCTGAAAACAAAAGGGAGGCAAAGGGAAATGACAGCTATTTCCTTTTAAAGAAAACGTCGAAACCGATTGTGATTGTTGAGTGTGGATTCTTGTCCAACCGGGAGGAGGCAGAAGAATTGTCTACGCCGTTGTATCAGGAGAAGGTGGCTTGGAATATCCATATGGGAATCATGAAATACTTGAATGGGGGTGAGGCGGGGGAGTGATTCCCCGCTGATTTTATAAACATATATTTTACTTCGATACGAGAATCACGCAATCGTGGTAGTC
This sequence comes from Lachnospiraceae bacterium, assembly GCA_011959285.1. Classification (GTDB taxonomy): domain Bacteria; phylum Bacillota; class Clostridia; order Lachnospirales; family Lachnospiraceae; genus Suilimivivens. The sequence continues at coordinate 3,296 of BLLW01000017.1, forward strand.
AAAACATATAAAATATGATAAAGTATGTGTGAGAAGACGGAAGGACTTAGTGCAGAATCGATTTTACGGGGCTTATATAAAGTGAAAACAAAGGTAATAAAAATAAAAGAAGATAATATAAATTGGCAGTATATTGAGGAGGCGGGCGCAATTATAAGGTCAGGAGGACTGGTGGCATTCCCGACGGAAACAGTATACGGTCTTGGTGGGGATGCCTTAAATGCCGCCTCATCAGGGAAGATTTATGCGGCAAAGGGAAGACCTTCCGATAATCCGTTGATTGTACACATTGCAAGCATGGACAAGCTCTCCGCGATTGTGCGGGAGGTGCCGGAGGCTGCTTATAGACTGGCAGAGAGGTATTGGCCGGGCCCCCTTACCATGATTTTTCATAAGGCGGCATGTGTGCCAGTGCAGACTACAGGCGGACTTGAAACGGTGGCTGTGCGAATGCCGTCGCATAAGGTTGCGCAGGCATTGATTGAGGCGGCGGGAGGATATGTGGCGGCGCCCAGCGCGAACCTTTCGGGAAGACCCAGTCCTACGGCGGCGAAATTTGTGATGGAAGATTTGGACGGCAGGGTAGATATGATCATTGACGGGGGAGAGGCTGATATCGGGTTGGAGTCCACGATCCTTGATCTGACAGGCGAGGTTCCTGTGATTTTGAGACCGGGATATATTACGGAAGAAATGCTTGAAGAGACAATTGGAAGGGTTGATACAGATAGGACGATCCTGGATGGAAATTCAAGTCAGGCGCCCAAGGCGCCAGGAATGAAATACAGGCATTATGCACCTAAGGGAAGTCTGGTTTTGATTGAAGGAACGCAGGTACAAGTGGTTTCTTATATAAATGAGCAATTGCAGCGATACCGTTTGGAGGGAATCAAAACTGGCGTGATTGCGACGGATGAAACAAAGGATAGATATCTTGCAGACAGTATCAAAAGTGTAGGAAAGCGTGAGGATGAGGAGCAGATTGCAAGGCAGCTTTTTAAAATCCTGCGCGAATTTGATGATGATAAGGTGCAGATGATTTATGCAGAAAGTTTTGAAAGCCGCGGAGTGGGAGTGGCAATCATGAACAGACTCTTAAAGGCGGCCGGACATCAGGTAATCTATTTGCAGTAGCAGCTTTTTTATAAATGAAGTGCCGCTGATGCGGCAGAGGAGGTAGAATGATGATAGCGTTAGGAAGCGACCATGGCGGATATGAATTAAAATGTCATATTATGGAACATTTGGAGGAACGGGGCATTCCATATGAGGATTTTGGGTGTTATGACTTGCAATCTTGTGATTATCCTGATTTTGGCAGGGCGGCTGCCAAGGCGGTTGCAGGCGGCAGATGTGAGCGCGGAATTGTGGTATGTACTACGGGAATCGGCATTGCAATTGCAGCAAATAAGGTTGCCGGTATACGCTGCGCATTGTGTACGGATCCATACCTTGCCAAGATGACAAGACTGCACAATGATGCCAATATGCTTGCGCTGGGAGGCGGATTTACAGGGAAAAATCTTGCCATTGAAATAGTGGATACCTTTCTTGACACAGAATTTTCAGAAGGTGAAAATCACGTGCGCAGAGTAAAAAAACTTGAGAATACGGATGAAAGACGTAAAGGATAAGTAGAGAAAGATGAGAAGAGTAAAGAAAAAAAGCATTGCTGTGTTCATGGCAAGCGTTGTTTTGGTATGTGCTTTTCCCATAACTGCGTATGCCGATAAGATATCGGAGCTGGAAGAAGAGATTAACAAAAGAAATGCTGAAAAGGAGCAGACAGAAAACGAAATCAACGAAAAGAAGGATGAACTGGAGGACCTTAACCAGACTACGGAAGGGCTTAAAGGGCAACTGAACAGTTTGAATGCGGATCTGACTACAATCAGTAATAATCTTGCCGATCTTGAGCAGAAAATAGAGGTCAAGAATGGGGAAATCGAGACCACCCAGAGCGAGTTAGATGAGGCAAGGAGAATCGAGGAAGAGCAGTATGCTGCTATGAAGAAGCGGGTTCAGTTCATGTATGAAAAGCGGGATTTTGTAATGCTGGAAATGCTCTTCGGCTCAGCGAGCTTTTCTGATCTGCTAAACAGGAATGATTATATAGAGCAGCTTTCAGAGTATGACCGTAAGGAACTGGATAGGTTCAAGGAAACCCGGCGCAGCATTGAGGAAAAGGAAGCGCAGCTGGTAAAGGAAAAAGAAGAACTGGACGAGCTTCGGGCTTCTGTTGAGCAAGAGCAGAGCCAAATGACAGGGCTGGTGAATCAGGTTTCCGGTAAGATTTCCAGCTATCGGAATGAAATTTCCCAGACGGAAGCAGAAATGCTGCAGTATGAAAAAGAACTTGAAGAACAGAAGAATGATATTGCTAATCTTCAGGCACAGCTGGCGGAGGAAAAAAGGCTTTCGGCACTGGCGGCAAAGTCTGCATGGAGAGATATTTCAGAGATTTCTTTTGCAGAAGGAGATCGGTATCTGCTGGCGAATCTGATTTATTGTGAGGCGGGGAATCAGCCTTATGAAGGACAGGTGGCAGTGGGAGCGGTGGTTATGAACCGCGTTATGAGTTCCGTGTTTCCGGACACAGTGGTAGGCGTGGTTTATCAGAATAAGCAGTTTTCACCGGTTGCCAGCGGACGCCTTGCCCTTGCCCTTGCAGAGAATCATGCTACAGCCGCATGCTACAGCGCTGCGGATGCTGCGATGGCGGGACAGACTACGGTGGGAAACTGTCTGTTTTTCAGGACACCCATCGACGGGCTTTCGGGCACTCAGATTGGCGGGCATATATTCTACTAAAACCTAAAAACCGTTGCGGAAACAGTGGAATAACCTGTTCTGCAGCGGTTCGTTTTGTATATAACATTTTATCATGGAATATATTTTTGCAGGGAATCAAATTTGCCGGAATAAATGATTTTTAATAGTTTATCAAGCCGCACAAGGCTGGATTTCAAGGTGTTTATGTCTATGGAACGGGCGTCTAAGGCAGTGACCAGTTCATCTAAATCTACGACTTTCACGAAACCGTCGGGGTAGATGATTACGTCGGCGAGAAGATCTGTCACGATCAGATGATTGTCGTAAGGGTGAAAGTCATAATCTACGATATCACAGTACCAGTAAAGCAGGCTTCCGTTTTCCCGGCAGAATTTGCTTACCTTAAAACCCTCCTTCAGAAAGTAGCAGGAACTGCCGTGATGAAGGTCTTTTTTGGGATGCAGTGCATGCCAAGAGGTGACGATATGTTCTTCGTCACAGGAGAGAATAATGTCATCCTTAAGAAGAACACATTCTTCCGGAATAATTCGCCTGCGGTACAAAATGGGATTTGCCATAGAACCTCCAAAATAGATTGCCTGTTTACCAAAATACTACTATTAATTGGGGGGAAAGTCAACGAATTTGCCAAATCTCGCTAAAAAACGGGGAGATATAAATTTCATGATTATTTTACCATTATTTCTAGACAGAAATAAAAAAAATAGGTATAATCATTAAGTGAGTGCAGTTAGAAAAAGGAACTTTGAAAGGGAGAGGCATGTGAAGTTTAATCGGAAGGTTTATCAGGCATTAACGATGATTGGACAGTTCGGAATCAACATGCTGGTCCCTGTTTTTATTTGTTTTTTTCTGGGGATGTTCTCGGATGAGAAGCTGGGGACGAACTTTCTTGTAGTGATATTGTTTTTTGTAGGCGCAGTGGCAGGCGGGTATAATGTATACCGATTTGCCAGAGGAATTTATGCAGGTGGCAGTGAACAGTCGGCATATCTGCACAAGAGCAGAAAAAACGGGAGAGAAATGAATGAAAGAAAAAATCACCAGGATAAACAGGACTCTGTTTGAACTTGAGACAGGGATTGTTTTATTCGGTGCAGTGTGTCAGGTGTTTGTCTTCTTCATGAAGGAGAAAATATGGTATAGCTTCGGGCTTTGGTTGGGAATATTGACGGCGGCGGTCTGTGCGTTTCATATGTGGTGGTCTCTGGATAGGGCGCTTGATCTTCCTGAGCGTTTAGCAGTCAAATCTATGAGTGTACATGCAATATTGCGCTATCTGGTTATTGTGGCAGTACTTGCAGGGACTGCAATAAGCGGGATCGGAGATCCGCTTGCAGCATTCCTAGGCATTATGGGACTGAAAGCGTCCGCGTATATGCATTTTATAACATGTAAGGTCAGTAATATTATTTATGGGGAAGAAATTCTTCCCCCGCTGATAGAAGAACCTGCCGGAGAGCAGGATAGGTAAGGAGGTGAAGATATGGGACAGGGAATTCTGTTATCAGGAAGCACAGAAGTGGATTTTATGATTCATGGGGTCTTTTCCTATGAATTGTTTGGTCAAGAGGTGTGGATAACGACAACGCATATATGCGTCCTGATTGTTATGCTGATTATCATTGGATTCTGCATTGCCGCAAACCGGGCGATTAAACATGCCACCGAGGTGCCCGGGGGATTTCAAAATGTGGTGGAGATGATCGTGGAGATGCTGGATGGAATGATTGGCGGCGTAATGGGAGGTCAGGCTGTCAGATTCCGGAATTATATTGGAACGATCTTTATTTTTATTTTGGTCAGCAATATTTCCGGGCTTTTAGGGTTACGCCCGCCGACAGCAGACTATGGTGTGACGTTTGCGCTGGGTATTATCACATTTACATTGATTCACTTCAATAAATTCAAATACCAGAAGGTGTCCGGTGTTTTAAAGGGGCTGTGCAATCCATGGCCAATATGGGCGCCAATCAACATCATAAGCGATCTGGCAGTTCCGGTTTCGCTTTCGCTGCGTCTGTTTGCCAACATTTTGTCGGGAACAGCAATTATGGCTCTTATATATGCTCTGCTGAACAAGTTTGCCATTATATGGCCGGCAGCACTTCATGTATATTTTGACCTGTTTTCAGGTGCAATCCAGACTTATGTATTCTGTATGCTGACAATGACATACATTACGGATGCATGCAGCACGGAAGAATAGAGCCTGGAGATCAAAGAGTAAATATTTTAAAATTATTTTCATGCAAGAAGCATAAGGAGGAAACAAAAATGGATTTTAATGGAAACTTTATCTTAGGTTGTTCAGCAATCGGCGCAGGTCTGGCAGTTATCGCTGGTATCGGACCTGGTGTAGGACAGGGTATCGCAGCAGGACATGCGGCAGCAGCAGTGGGAAGAAATCCTGGTGCAAAATCTGACATTACTTCTACTATGTTGCTTGGTCAGGCAGTTGCGGAGACGACTGGTCTGTATGGTCTGTTGGTAGCCATCCTGCTCTTATTCGTAAGACCTCTTATGGGAGCTGCCCAGTAAAAACAAACAAGAGATTTTCTAAGGCGCCAAAAAACGCCGCCTAAGAAAATCTAAAGCTTGTTTGTGGTATCGAGGCGGCAGGAATGATATGAGGAAAGGAGGTTGACGGATGGAACCGAGATTGTTTGATCTGGATCTGCAGCTGCTTTCGGATGCGGTGTTGATGATCATTGCGATTTTTGTGCTGTTTTTGGTGGCATCTTATTTTCTTTTTAATCCTGCAAGGGAGATGCTGGCAAAGAGGCGGGCAAAGATTAAGGATGAGCTGGACGGAGCAGCGAAGGATAAGGAAGATGCGTCCTTATTAAAACTTCAGTATGAAGAAAAGCTTAAGAATATTGATAAAGAAGCTGAAGAGATTTTAGGTGATGCGAGAAAATGGGCTCTGGAGAGTGAAAATAAGATTGTTGCCGAGGCGAAGGCGGAGGCGGCTAGGATTATTGACAGGGCAAAGGTGGAAGCCGAGCTTGAAAAGCAGAAGGCGGCAGATGATGTAAAACGCGAAATGGTAGTGCTCGCGTCCATGATCGCCGGCAAAGTGGTGAAGGCATCTATCGATACAACCGTACAGGAAAGCCTGGTAAATGAAACGTTAAAGGAAATAGGTGAGAGCACATGGCAAAGCTAGTTGGCGCAACATATGGAGAAGCTTTGTTTGAACTGGCTGTGGAAGAGAAAAAGGAAGACGAATTCTTAGAGGAGATCACGCAGCTAAAAATGCTGCTTAAGGAGAACCCGGATTTCGGAAGGCTCATGAATCATCCCAAGGTGCTGAAGGAAGAAAAGCTTAAGGTTCTTGAAGAAGTGTTCGAGAAGCGCATTTCAAAGGAACTGCTTGGATTTTTATACCTTGTAGTGAGTAAAGACAGATACAGCGAGATCGATGCTATTCTGGATTACTTCATAGATGAAGTCAAGGCTCTTAAAGGAATAGGCATTGCCTATGTGACCACAGCATTTCATTTAAGTGAAGCGAAAAAGAAAGAAATAGAAGGTAAGCTGCTTACCACCACATCCTTTAAAAAGATGGAGATGCATTATCAGGAGGATGAAGATCTGATAGGCGGCATGGTCATTCGCATTGGAGACCGTGTTGTGGACAGCAGTGTGAAGAGTAAGTTGTTTGAATTGCAGCGGGAGCTGCTTAAAACGCAAATATAGTAACGATAGAAAGGTGCGTAAGAACCATGAATTTAAGACCGGAAGAAATCAGTTCTGTCATTAAAGAGCAGATTAAAAGATATGCTTCAGAGCTTGAAGTTTCAGAAGTCGGTACCGTTATTCAGGTTGCCGACGGAATTGCCCGTGTACATGGTCTGGAAAACGCAATGCAGGGAGAACTTCTGGAATTCCCCGGCGAAGTATACGGAATGGTGCTGAACCTAGAAGAGGACAATGTAGGCGCCGTTCTTTTGGGAAGCCAGAAGAATATCAACGAAGGCGATACGGTAAAGACGACCGGGCGCGTGGTTGAAGTTCCTGTAGGCGATGCCATGTCAGGACGTGTAGTCAATGCTCTTGGGCAGCCCATTGATGGAAAGGGCCCCATTCAGACAGATAAATATCGTAAGATTGAAAGAGTTGCATCTGGTGTTATCACCAGAAAATCAGTAGATACACCCCTGCAGACAGGTATCAAGGCGATTGACTCCATGGTGCCCATCGGAAGAGGTCAGCGTGAGCTGATCATTGGCGACAGGCAGACGGGTAAGACGGCGATTGCCATCGATACCATCATCAACCAAAAGGGACAGGGAGTAAAATGTATTTATGTTGCCATCGGACAGAAGGCGTCTACAGTTGCATCCATCGTGAATACATTGGAAGAATCAGGCGCTATGGCATATACCACGGTAGTTGCTGCAACTGCAAGTGAGCTTGCGCCGCTGCAGTACATAGCTCCTTATTCAGGATGTGCAATCGGTGAGGAATGGATGGAAAAGGGAGAGGATGTGCTTGTAGTCTATGATGACTTGAGCAAGCATGCTGCTGCTTACCGTACGCTTTCCTTGCTCTTAAAGCGTCCTCCAGGGCGTGAGGCATATCCCGGCGATGTATTTTACCTGCACTCAAGACTTCTTGAGCGTGCGGCAAGAATGAACGAGGAATACGGCGGAGGCTCCCTTACGGCGCTTCCCATTATTGAGACACAGGCAGGCGATGTATCTGCATACATTCCTACCAATGTTATTTCCATCACAGATGGTCAGATTTATCTGGAGACAGAAATGTTCAACTCTGGATTCCGTCCTGCGGTAAATGCAGGTTTGTCGGTATCCCGTGTTGGAGGTGCAGCACAGATCAAGGCAATGAAAAAGATTGCGGCGCCTATCCGTGTGGAATTGGCACAGTACAGAGAATTGGCAGCATTTTCTCAGTTTGGTTCAGAGCTGGATGCGGACACCAAGGAAAAGCTGGCACAGGGCGAACGAATCAAAGAGGTTTTAAAGCAGCCTCAGTATAAGCCTATGCCGGTACAGTATCAGGTCATCATCATTTATGCAGTTACCAATAAGTTCCTGCTGGATGTGCCTACAGAGGACATTACAAGGTTCGAGGCAGAGTTCTTTGAATTCCTTGATACCAGATATCCTGAGGTTCCTAATGCGATTGCGGATGAAAAGGTGATTTCTGACAAGACGGAAGAAACCTTAAAGAAAGCAATTGAAGAGTTCAAAGCAGCATTTTTAAAATAAGGAAAAGACAAGGATAAGGTGATAGTATGGCTTCAATGCGTGATATAAAAAGGCGTAAGGGAAGTATTCAAAGTACCCAGCAGATTACCAAGGCCATGAAGCTCGTTTCCACTGTCAAGCTGCAGAGAGCAAAGCAGAATGCAGAGAAATCAGGAAACTATTTCCACTGTATGTTTGAGACGGTCAATTCTATCTTGCAGCGGACCAAAAACTTAGATCACAAGTTCTTAAAATCCGGCGAATCCGGCAAGAAGGCTGTAATTGTGATTACGTCCAACAGAGGGTTGGCAGGAGGCTATAACTCCAACGTGATTAAGCTGATTACGCGGGGCGAGCTGGCGGAAGAAGATCTTGCGATTTATACAGTAGGAAAAAAGGGAAAAGATGCACTGCAAAGACAGTATGAGATTAAGGCGGATTATTCAGATGTGATTGAAGAACCGGTCTATGCGGATGCCATGGTAATCGGAAAAGAAGTGCTTGAAGCTTTTGCCAAAGGCGAGATCAGTGAGATTTATCTTGCTTACACGGCGTTTAAGAATACGGTTGTGCATGTGCCTACTCTCCTTAAGCTTCTTCCGGTAGAGATTAATGAGGAAGAAACTACCAATGCAGAAGGAAACGGAGAGATAGGCGGCAGCGATAAGGCGCTGATGAATTTCGAGCCGGAGGACGAGGAAGCTTTGAATCTGCTCATACCCAAGTATATAACCAGCCTGATTTATGGCGGTATGGTTGAATCGGTAGCCAGTGAAAACGGAGCCAGAATGCAGGCAATGGATTCTGCTACCAGCAATGCAGAAGAAATGATAGATCATTTGACACTGTTGTACAACAGAGCGCGTCAGGGCTCTATTACACAGGAATTGACAGAGATTATTGCAGGTGCGAATGCAATCTCTTAAGGGCGCTTTGGAAGGCAGTGTATTATAAGGAAAGAAACATGGTTCGGCGGCTTTCGTCTGCCGGACAGGAATGGAGGAGAAATGGCAGATATAAATACGAGCAAGAAAAACTGCTCGGGAAAAATTACACAGATTATCAGTGCCGTTCTGGATATTAAATTCACAGACGGCAGGCTGCCTGAGATTAACGAAGCAATCAAGATTCCTTTAAAGGATAACGGAGAGCTTGTTGTTGAGGTAGCACAGCATCTGGGTGATGATACGGTCAGATGTATTGCCATGGGTTCTACCGACGGACTGGTAAGGGGCATGGAGGCGATTGCAACCGGCGCGCCTATCAGTGTTCCGGTAGGTGAGAACACGCTTGGACGTATGTTCAATGTTTTAGGAAATCCCATCGATAATAAGCCGGCGCCGGAAGGCGTGGCTTATGAGCCGATACACAGACCTGCCCCCGAATTTGTGGAGCAGTCAACCCAGCAGGAACTTTTGGAGACAGGCATCAAGGTAGTAGATCTTTTGTGCCCTTATCAGAAGGGTGGTAAGATTGGTCTGTTCGGAGGCGCCGGTGTAGGCAAGACCGTGCTGATTCAGGAGCTGATCAGAAATATCGCTACAGAGCACGGCGGTTATTCTGTATTTACCGGTGTAGGCGAGCGTACCAGAGAGGGAAATGACCTTTATCATGAAATGATCGAGTCAGGGGTTATCGACAAGACCACCATGGTATTCGGTCAGATGAACGAGCCCCCCGGAGCAAGAATGAGAGTTGGTCTTTCCGGACTTACCATGGCGGAGTATTTCCGTGATAAGGGCGGTAAGGATGTGCTCCTTTTCATCGACAACATTTTCCGTTTCACCCAGGCTGGTTCAGAGGTTTCCGCCCTGCTTGGACGTATGCCCTCTGCGGTAGGTTATCAGCCTACGCTGCAGACAGAGATGGGCGCTTTGCAGGAGCGTATCACTTCCACCAAGAACGGTTCCATTACTTCCGTACAGGCGGTGTATGTGCCTGCGGATGACCTTACGGACCCGGCACCGGCAACCACCTTTGCCCATCTGGATGCCACCACCGTTCTTTCTAGGTCCATCGTAGAGCTGGGTATTTATCCGGCGGTTGATCCGTTGGAGTCCACATCCAGAATTCTGGATCCCAGAATCTTAGGTGAGGATCATTACAACACAGCCAGAGGCGTTCAGGAGATTCTTCAGAAGTATAAGGAATTGCAGGATATCATCGCGATTCTTGGTATGGATGAATTGTCAGAGAGCGACAAGCTGGTGGTTTCCCGTGCAAGAAAGGTACAAAGATTCTTGTCACAGCCTTTCTTCGTTGCAGGACAGTTCACCGGCTTAGAAGGAAAATATGTTCCAATTGCTGAGACCATTCGCGGATTCAAGGAAATTCTGGAAGGTAAGCATGACGATATACCTGAAAGCTATTTCTTAAATGCCGGAGGTATTGATGACGTCCTTGCCCGCGTGAAATAATGACGGGAGGAAGCAGATGGCAGACAACAATTTATTTACTTTAAAAATCATTACTCCCGACCGTGTGTTTTATGAGGGACCTGTTTCCATGGTCGAATTTAATACCACGGAGGGAGAAATCGGTGTTTATAAAAAGCATGTGCCGATGACGGTGATCGTGAACCCGGGCATCCTTACGATTACAGAGGAAGAGGGGACGAAGGAAGCAGCGCTTCACGCAGGGTTTGCAGAAATTCTGCAGGAAGAAGTGGTGATTTTAGCTGAGATCATTGAGTGGCCGGAGGAAATCGATTTAGACCGGGCACAGGCGGCAAAGGAACGTGCCGAGGAGCGGCTGCGCAGCAAGACGCCGGAGACGGATATCCTGCGCGCGGAGACTGCATTGCAGAGGGCGTTGGCACGTATTCATGTTATTAAGTGATGAAATGGGGAGAGCCACTATGATTTTGGGCTCTCCTTTAAATTTATGATTTACGGCATGTAAGATGCCTCTTGGAAATTTAGATATGCCTATAATTTTATTTATTTTTTAGAATATTTTTTACAGAATCATAGCTGATGGATAATTCGGCTGAAATTTCTTTAAGGGTCTTACCTTCAAGGCGTAATTTGAGTATATCCCGCTCTACTTGCATGGTATCGCGCTCTTCCTGCATCATATCCCTCTCTGCTTTAAGCGTATCTTGTCTTATCTCTGCTAAATCAGCTCTTATCTGTAGCCCGGATACTTTATCCCGCAGTTCATTCACGGCATCCTGCAGTTCGCTCACCATGAGCCGTTCCGTATTATGGTCCATTATGTAAAGCGCTTCTGAAAACATATGCATCAACTCCTCTGGTTCTCTCACAAATTCTGCAATCTCCTTATAGATGGGAAGGAACATAGGAAAAATTTTGACCAGTTCCTCAATTCTGCTCCGCTCAGTGGCACTAAAAAATGTCAACCAAGCATCTAAAGTAGTACTGTATTTAGTTATATTATGCGCAACAGAATGAAAAATGTCAAGACAGATAAAATATTCTTCATGAAGACCCGGGCTATTCTGGAAGATTCCTGTATCAAAGCGAGATGAGCGTTTATGAATGTAGCTTCCTTCCGCAGTATAGAAATCCTTCGGGCTTTGCTCCATTAGGATGATGCAGTACACTTTCTGCAATTTCTGGAAGTTAAATTTTTCCCCAAGTTCCGCCCTGCGCCACTCGTATTGCCGCATGATGATGTCGGAGACATAGCAGTCCGTACGAGCCATGGGAAACTGATAACCAATCTTCTGCATTTCTACATTGGCATAGGAGCCGTCGTCCAACTGTATCAGCGCATCCAGTATGACGAAGCTCCCTTTCTCAACCATCTGGGTTCCCTGCCTTGGCAGAATGTCTATAATCCGCACGTTCCTCCCAAGAAAAGAGGATAGAAAAGATTCCATCCTGTCCGGATGCTTACTAGGATGAAATACTCTCTGGAATACAGGGTCGTAAGTGATTTTTAACCCATGTTCCCCTAGGCAGAACCCAAGTAGTTCCTCCTGCAGTTCTGCCGGGAACTTCAGGAATTTCTCCCATACTGCCGGATATCTGGCAAGATGTTCTTTGGCTTCACTATTTGATGAGAAAGAAGGGAAAAGGGAAGGTACTGCACGTTTAGATGCAGGATAAAGTTTGGGGTTTACAGGCATGTAAGATTCTCCTTAGAATATTAGATATGTTTCGATTAATGTAAAAACACCAAGCAAGAATTGGAATTTAATCATTGACTTAAATGGCAGCAACCCCTTTGACTAGGAAGAAAAGCCGCGCAGGCACGGCGAAAGGCGGGGACGCATATGATAGAAATAAAGACGTTAAAGGAATCGTTTATATGTATGAACGCAAAATTCTGCCCTTTTATATGACATATCCATTGCCCATGTATTATGAAGAGGAGGACTCTATCATAAGGGATTTGGAATATCTGCAGCAGATGTATCCGTTGGAGGCAAAGCGTTATCAAAAGGTAATAAGCGGCATTCTCGATAAACTGGACTATGAGGGCAGCATGATTTATGATGAGTACCCGGATAAATGGCAGCTTTATAAACTGTCCAGAGACATATTAGACCGGATCAAACGGGAAGAAGAAAAAGATAATCCCGATGGCAATTTTCCGCCGGAGCGGTGGGAATGGCTGGGGGATCTGGTACAAATACTTCTTTGCTATGAGATATACAAAAGGAGACATAATACGAGAAGAGGAATTCTCAGATTCTGAAAAATTTCGGGGAGAGCCATTATCGGTCTGTGGCTCTCCCTATTAGATTACGGTTTACTTTCTAAAATTTTTTTAACTGAATCAAAGCTGATGGACAACTCTGCTGAAATTTCTTCATAGGCCTTACCTTTAAGGCGCAATCTGAATACATCCCGCTCCAATTGCATAGTATCCCTCTCTATCTGAACCACATCCCGCTCTGTCTGTATAGTATTTCGCTCTGCCTGCAGCCCAGATACTTTATCCCGCAGCTCATTCACGGCATCCTGCAGTTCGCTCACCATGAGCCGTTCCGTGTTATGGTCCATTATGTAAAGGGCTTCTGAAAATGTATACATCAATTCCTCCGGTTCTCTGACAAATTCTGCAATCTCCTGATAGATAGGCAGGAACATGGGGAAATATTTGACAAGTTCCTCAATCCTGCATTAGATATGTTTCAGACGATGTCAGAATATGAAACAGAGAATGAAAGTAAAAACAATTTTTATCTTTCAAATGCTATGTAGAAAATTTAAATCCAAAATCAATTTTCCAGATAGTCAATCCACAAAATGTATTATCTTTTTCCCATTTTTTCAAAACCTAACACTGTATCTTGTATTTGTGCAAGTTTACTACTAGAAGAAGATGTTCAATACAAGAGGCATTTTTTGTATGAATTAGACAATCAAACTGTGGAAAAAAGGTTATATTTACTAATTGACCACCTTGTCATCTTGTATTAAAATTAATACAAGATGACAAGGTGGTTGCATCAAAAAACAAAAGGAGGAAATAATAAAAGTATGAAAAAGAAATTTATTGCACTATTGACAGCTTTGATACTTGTAGTCTCTGCTGCCGGATGTGGGAACAGTGCACAACCGACGGCTCCGGAGGAAAACAAAACGGAATCGGAAAAGGAAGAAACTGAAACCGCAGAAACCGAAACTGCGGATACGGATTTGCAGTCTGGCACGGAACGGACGGAAGTTACCATGTGGTTTTGGGGGGCAGCTCCCTGGCAACAGGAGATCTTACAAAAAAATTTAATTGATGTATTCAATTCTTCACAGAATGAGTATGAACTGGTAGTTGAATTCCGCAGCTCTGTAGATGATGATATCTCTGTTGCATTGTCGGCAGGTGAAGGTCCGGATATTGTTTACGGCAGTGGTCCTGCGTTTGTTACCCCTTACGCAGAGGCGGGCAAGCTGGCATCCTTAGATGAATACGCAGGGCAATATGGGTGGGAAGATCTGCTTCAAACGCCGCTGTACAATACCTGCAAGGTAGATGATTCCTTGTATGCAGTTCCTATTGCGATGTTCTGTTCGGGTCTGTTCTACAACAAAGAAGTATTGGATGAACATAACTGGCAGATTCCGGGTTCCGTGGATGAACTTACAGCCATATGCGACGAAGCATTGGAAGCAGACCTTTATCCTATTCTCTATGGTGTGAAAGGGTGGCTCCCGGCATTAGAGGAGGTGCCGTCCTTATTTTTTACGCAATGGGCAGGACCGTCAGCCGTTTATGAATGCCTGACGAATCAGCAGAAATGGAACAACCCTAAGATGGTAGAGGCTGTGAACGCTACGAACGAATGGTATCAGAAAAAATATTTATGCAGTGATTTATTTGATCTTAGTTCCAGCGAGGCTATGCAGCTTTTTGTGGATGGAGGAGCGCCATTCCTTTTCGGATCCTCTTCCGGTTATCAGCGACTTGCAGGTTTTATAGAAAATGATGAGCAGGCAGCAAAATTTGGATTCATTCCGTTCCCATCCGGCAGGGAAGGAGTTCCGGATCCTGTTTATACACTTGCGATCAATGCAACACTTTCCATCAATGCTGCATCAGAAAATAAAGATGCAGCGGCGGCTGTGCTGAATATTATTGAGAGTCAGGATTTTATGGAAAAGATGACGGCTCAGTGGCCGGGGTACTGGATGACAGCTTTGAAGGATTATTCAACTGTAAATACGGACGGAATGGGTGAATTAGGGAAGCAGTGCGTGGAAGTGATGCGGGGCGTATGTGATGCGGCGGCAGAAAGTAAATTCGGTTTTTATTCTTCTACTTTTTATCCGGCGGCTACCGCCAGCGTAATGCAGAACATTGACACCGTATGGTATGGAACTTCTACGGCAGAAGAACTTTTAGACAAGATGGATGCAGAATTTGCAAAAGAATATGCAAATGGCTCTGTTCCGGAATTGGTTCAGCCGGCGGAATAATTACAAAATTGACACATTGATGCGCATCCGCCGATGTGGGTGCGCATCAAGACATTAAGAGGTACAATCATGCCAAAACAAAAGCAAAAAACAACAACACAGCTGCGTGGACCAAAGCGCAGTGTGGGATATCTGGTTCTTCCGGCGCTTGGCTTAAGCGCTTTGGCAGTGTTCCTTCCAATGCTTCTGACCATCATTGTCTCGTTTACAGACTGGAATGGCGTTGCCAATTTAAAGGAGTTGAATTTTATTGGTTTGAGGAACTTTACGGAGATATTTGCCGATGAGGTTTTTATCAAGGCGTTTGTCAACAATGTTCTTTGGACGACGATTTATCTGTCCATACCGGTCTGCATCGCATTGTTTGCCGCAGTGCTTCTCCTTGGCAGAAAAAACGCAAGAATAGCATATCAGATCTTGTTCTTGATTCCTTATGTGCTGGCGCCGGCAATTAACGCGATGGTCTGGTTATATATCATCTTTAATCCGGTGTCGGGGGTTTGGGGATTTTTAAAGAAGCTTGGCATGAATGTGATAAATCCCCTCTCAAACCAAAGTATAGCCTTGTATACTGTTGCAGGAATAGATATATGGCATTACTGGGGATATTTGACGGTGGTGTATCTTGCTGCCTTGCGGCAGACGCCGCAAGATCAGATAGAAGCTGCTCAGGTAATGGGATGCAATGCACTTCAGATTTTCTGGTATGTATATTTCCCGAATATAAAGGCAACTTTTCGATTGATGTTGATTATGATCATGATCACATCATTTAAATCCTTTGACTATGTATGGCTGTTGACGCAGGGGGGACCGGCACATGCCACAGAAATGTTAGGCACATATGCATATAAATTGTCATATTCTATGTTCCAGACCGGTAAGGCTTCGGCAGTCTCTTTGGTCATGGGTGCCTTTGGACTGGCAATGTCGAGCCTATATACCGCGCTGAGCCGTAAAGAGGATCCATCGTAACGGAGTATAGGTTAAAAGATTTGGAGAAGGAATATGAAGAAGAAAAAAATATTAATCGGTGCCGTTGTACATGCTGTGCTTATCCTGCTTGCCGTAATTCAGGTTTTACCGATTTGTCTTGTAATCATTAATAGCTTCAAAACGCACCGGGAAATCATGGTAAATCCATTGAAGATGCCATCGTCATTGAATCTGGAAAATTATGCTGCGGCATGGAAGTATGGCAAATTTGCTAATGGATTTAAAAACAGTCTTTTGCTCTGCATATGTACGATTCTAATCGTACTGTTCTGCTCAACGATTGCTGCCTATGCACTCAGCGGAAAGAGGATGAAGCATTCCGGTATCGTCATAATCTATTTTATGATGTCCATGACGGTGCCTACCCAGATGTTCTTGTTCCCATTATACGCGGCTTATGCAAAATTGCATTTAATTGGAAATATTGTTGCCTTAAGCTTTATTTTGGGGGCAACGAACATGCCGCTTGCCGTTTTTTTGATGAGAACTTTTTTTATGAAGGTTCCTTCAGAATTGGTCGAAGCGGCGCAGATGGATGGAGCTTCGGTAGGACAGATTATACGAAAAGTTATGATGCCCATTGTATCTCCGGGCATGATTACTGTGAGTATTCTGGTAGGTTTATCTTCATGGAATGAATTTATGCTCTCATCGACTTTCCTTCAGGGAGAGAGAAATTTTACGGCTGTCTTAAGTTTTCTGGCGCTCAAAGGCATGGAGACAACGGATATGGGACTGATGATGGCAGGAGCGTCGATTCTTGTCATTCCCATCATTCTGATTTTTATTTCCCTGCAAAGATACTTTGTGGACGGAATGGTAGGCGGGGCAGTAAAAGGCTGAAGATGAACGGATGCAGCGAATAGATGAAAGAATTGGAGAAAAAAGCCGCCTACGCGGCAGAATGAGAGGAAAATATGGAATTAAATCATGGATTGATTCATCAGATTTATAGCCTGCCGGAACTGATTCGGCGGCAGTATGCTGACTTAGAACCCAAAGCGCGCTCTGTACTCGATACCCCTGAAATATTCGGCATTCAGAGAATTGTTTTGACTGGCTGCGGGGATTCTTATGCCGCCGGATTGTCCGTCCGGGATACCTTTGCAGAATTGACTGGTCTGCCGGTTGATGTTATGCCGGCAATTGAATTGAGCAGGACGGCGCATCAGTCAATCTTTGGTTTTGCCCCCAACAACCCGCTTGTAATTGCTGTCAGTAATTCTGGCAGTGTCGTCCGTATGAATGAGGCGATTCAAAGAGCGGCGCAGTACGGCGCCTTTACGCTTGCAGTTACCGGCAATCGAAAGTCGGAGCTGGCGAGGGTGTCATCCAGGATTTTTGATCTTTCTATTCCGCCCTTTGAGGCAGCGCCGGGGACCCGTTCCTATGTAGTGTCCTTAATGTCCCTGCTGCTTCTGGCAATCCGGATTGGAGAGGTGCGGGGAAAATTTACCATGGATCATGCAATGGATATGAGGAATGACATGCTGCAGCAGGCGGATGAGCTTGAACAGTCTCTTCCGGAAATCGACCGGCAAATGAAGCTTTTGGCAGCAAGTTGGGATAGGATGGATGGATTTGAGTTTGTGGGTACAGGAATGGAGTTCGGGACAGCATGGTATTGCCACGCAAAAGTTTTAGAACAGTTAGGCAAATATGCTTCTTACAAAAATTCCGAGGATTGGCTGCATACAAATCTGTTTCTCCGCAATACGGAAAAAACTGCTGTGATCGTATTTGCCGATCAAAGAAATCCTGCCGACAGCAGGACGAAGGAATTAATTCATTACGCGGTAAAGCTACATCGCCCAGTGGTCGTGATTGGAGGG
Source organism: Lachnospiraceae bacterium (assembly GCA_011959285.1). Classification (GTDB taxonomy): domain Bacteria; phylum Bacillota; class Clostridia; order Lachnospirales; family Lachnospiraceae; genus Suilimivivens. The sequence continues at coordinate 21,020 of BLLW01000017.1, forward strand.
GAAAAGATGGATGTGCAGCAAATAAATGTTCCGGTATCTGCATATTATAGCAACTCCTGTCTGACACAATTTGCTCCGGTATCGATTTTGCTGAATTATATTGCAGATTTAATTGGAGAAAAGGACGGGCGCGGCTGTGAAGGCGTATGGAAGATTGCAGAAGGAGCCGGCTGCATACGCAACAGTAAGGTTGAAATTATCTAAAGTACATAAGGGAGGAAGTTGGAATGATACAGGAAATCTGTTTTTCAACTGTAAAAGAGGACTTGCATGATCTTACGCCGGAAATCAGGAAGGTGATTTTGGACAGCGGTCTTAGGGAGGGAGTGTGCGTTGTCTATTGTCCCCATACGACCGCAGCGATTGTCGTAACTTCCCGGATGGATCCGGCAGGTTTTGAAGATTTGAAGGAGGAGGTATCGAGGCTGGTGCCCACACGCATTGATTTTAAGCATCAGGTTGATACGCCCACAGATGCATCCGGACACATTAAATCGGCGGTTATGGGCATTAGCGCAACTTTTCTTATTGGTGAAGGGGATCTGCTCATTGGATCTTCACAGGGAATTTATTTTATGGAATTTGACGGTCCGAGGAAACGAAAAGTCTGGGTACGGATTACCGGTGAATAGCCGGAGGAGAAGGAGGAAGAAACATGGTTATTAATGAGAAAAAGACAGGGGAGCTTTTCCACAAAAACGGAGTTGGAGAACTGCAGTTGAATATTTATTATGGATGCGATCTGGTCTGCCCTTACTGCTACTGGCAGGTGGAGGAGGACTGGGTAGATCAGATTACGGTTTATACCGATGTCGCCGAGCGCCTGAAAGAAGAAATTGGATCGCTGCCGAAACACACGCAGATTGGACTTGGCTGGAAGGGGAATCCATACACTTCCATTGAACGGGAATATGAGCTTACCCGGAACTGCTTAAAGATTTTGCTGGAAAATGATATGGATGTCACTGTATCTGCTTCCAGGGGCAATGATATCATCTTGCGGGATCTGGATATTCTGACGGAATATAAGGATCACGTCAAGATTATCATGGAAATGACGAGGCTTGATATCGTCCGTGAATTTAATGAGACGGGAACGCATATCTCATTTGAAATTGCAAATCTGCTGCATCAAAAAGGCATCAATATTTGCACGACAGTGTCTCCCGTGATGCCGGGCATTACAGATGTGGAAAAAATGGCTGCAGCGCTGCCCGGTATTCCGGTTCACATTGCCAAGCTTGATATAAGACCCGGAACCATGTGGAATGAAAAGACTTTGGAGTATGTAAAGAATTATTATCCGGAGCTTTATCCCCAGTATGAGGAAATTGCCCGTACAGGACGGGATCCATACTTTGAATCTTTGAAGGCAAAATATAACGGTACCGGTCAGATACGGGCGGAATTGCCGTTTTGGGATGAAATTCCTGAAATCTGAGAGAAAAAGGAGAGAGGATATGAACCGTAACCGAATCATTTGCATCGGCGCTGTCAATTTGGATAGAACCTATCATGTCTCAAAAGCAGTAAGCATCCATGAAGCAGCCATCTGCCAGTCGTTTTCGCAATCTTGGGGAGGTAAAGGATTAAATCAGGTCGTGGCGCTATGCTGTGCAGGAGAGGATCCGATATTCTATGCTAAAGTCGACAAAAGGGATTATGAAAGTTTGTGCTCCTTTTTGCAGAATAAAGGAATTTCATGCGGAAATATTACCAAAATCGATAGCTTTACGAACCATGGGGTGATTCAAATGATGGAAGATGGCGGTACTGCGATTTTGGGAGCGGCAAATCCTGAAGTCAGTTTTTCCAAGAAGGAACTGGAAAACATTTTGAAAGAATTAGGACAAGGGGATGTGTTGGTGCTGCAAAATGAAATTGAGGATGTTCCTTATATCATTGCCAGAGCTAAGGCAGCAGGGTGTACAATCTGCCTGAATCCATCCCCTATATGCGGAAAATTAGACGCCTGGCCTTTGGAGCTGACGGATTATCTCATTGTAAATGAGGCGGAAGGCAGAAAAATCACCGGAAAGGAAAGGCAGGAGGAAATCTTATTAGAATTTAGAAGAAAATATCCTGATACGGCAGTCGTGCTTACATTAGGCTCTGACGGGAGCATCTATCAGAAGGGAAGCATGCAGCTGGTGCAGAGCGGATATCCTGCCGAATCCATCGATACGCTTGCGGCGGGAGATACGTTTTTCGGTTATTTCATTTCCGCACTTCATCAAGGAGAGGGCATTTCGCATGCCCTCGATATAGCGTCTAAAGCTGCGGCGATTGTGGTAGGAAGGCGCGGTGCAGCTGAGATTATACCGGTAAAGGAAGAGGTCAATTGACCTACTTCGTGGAGAGGACGATATGGAACTGGGTGTCTCTGCCGTTCCAGATAGTGACCGAATATTCTACAGGCTGATTTTCAATGTCTGTATAAATGGAACTGATTTTCAGCCCCGGGGAGGGAGAGCTGGTGCGCATGATATGTGCGGTAGCCGCGTCAATGGAAATAGATTCAATATAATTTTCCACGGAGGAAAAGGCAATATGATACCGTTTAGACAGCGTGTCTGTAATGCTGTCATGGATAAGCGGCTGATCAGCCATTCCCGGTACACGCTCTAAAGGAAACCATGCGCGGTTGATACCGATGATGCGGTCTTTGTGCAAGAAAAGCCGTTCTAAGTAAAAGACAGGGGATTCCGGCGGCAGCTGCAGGTTATTTGTAACCTGTATGCCGGCATCCGTAACGGCATGAATCTTTATATCGGCAGCCACGATATCGGACTTGTGCCGGACACCGATCTGGGGAATAAACAGATCTTGCACAGTAGTGCTGGGATTTGCTTTTACAAAGGTTCCTTTTCCGCGCTGTTTTTCCACGAAACCTTCATAGGCTAATTTGGTCAGTGCCTGCCGGACCGTGACCCTGCTGGACTCATACTCCTCGGACAGCTGACTTTCCGAAGGCAGTTTATCACCAATTTTCCATTCCATTGCCGAAATCCTGGATAGAATATCGGAAACAATCTGCTGGTAAACGGGCATGGAAGAACTGCGGTCTATTCGGTGGCTGTTTGTTGTACTCATTATATCCTATCTCCTAACAACAGTAATACATTTTAATACAAGTATACAACATATGAGATTGATTCTCAACCTGTAAAATGAAGTCTTAATCAACTAAACTGTTACCAGGAGAAGTACCATGATGGAAAAAAGAATAGAAGATAGTTTCATAGCAATTTTGAAAGAAGAACTGATTCCTGCAATGGGGTGCACGGAACCCATCGCATTGGCTTATGCGTCGGCGAAAGCCAGAGAGATTTTGGGTGCCTTGCCTGAAAAAATCGTTGCAAAATGCTCGGGAAACATGATAAAAAATGTGCGTTGTGTCGCCATACCCAATTCGGGAGGAATGACCGGAATAGAATCAGCCTGTGCCTTGGGAGCAATTGCCGGAAATGCAAAAGCTGGTATGGAAGTTTTGAAAATAGTCGATGATAAGGGGCGTAAATCGGCAAAGAACTTTGTTGAAGAAAAAAGATGCAGGGTAGAGGTTTTAGATTCTGGTATCTCCCTGCATTTTATTGTGTGTCTGTCGGCAGGGGCGGATTCCGTGTCCGTGGAGGTGCGGCATGGGCATACCAATATTGTCCAAATCCTGAAAAATAACCAAGTATATTTTGAAAAATCAAAGGGGACGGAGTCAGAAACGGATAGCTGTCCGGAGCGTGCGCTGTTGACGGTAGAGAGAATCAAGCAATTTGCAGATGAAGTACCTATAAGCAGGATTAAGGATCTGCACGATCGTCAAATCAAATGTAATATGGATATTGCACATGAAGGAATGACAGGAAAATATGGACTGGGTATAGGGAAAATGTTAAAGGAGATGTATCCGGACAGCGTCGTAAGTTGTATGAAATCGTATGCCGGCGCGGCATCAGAAGCAAGAATGGATGGCTGTGATATGCCGGTTGTGATTAACTCGGGGAGCGGCAACCAAGGAATTGCATCTTCTGTTCCGATCATCGTATATGCAAGGGAAAATAAGATTCCGCCGGAAAAACTTTACCGCGCACTTGCCTTTTCGAGTCTGCTCACAATTTACCAAAAGGAATTTATAGGTAAATTATCTGCCTTTTGCGGGGCTGTTTCCGCCTCTTGTGCCGCAGGAGCGGCGATTACCTATTTGGAGGGAGGAAGTATAAAGCAAATTAAAAGTACCATCGACAATACGCTTGCAAACATACCGGGAATTTTATGCGATGGGGCAAAAATCAGCTGTGCGGCAAAGATTGCATCAAGTCTGGATGCGGCTATGATGGCACACTATCTTGCCATGAATGGCAGGGCATATGAAGCTTACACGGGAATTTTGAGGGAAGAAGCGGGAGAGACGATCAGGTGCGTTGGATATATCGGGAAAGTGGGAATGGCGCAGACAGATAAAGAAATCTTGAAAATGATGCTGGAATAAAAGATGAAAAATGGAGGTAAAAATGAAGAAGATAATTTTGGATTGTGATCCGGGGATGGACGATTCTATGGCGATTGTGATGGCGGTCAAATCAACGGAATTGGAGGTAAAGGCGATTACGACGGTTAACGGGAATTACCCCGCTTGTGTTACGGCATCTAATGCCCTCAAGGTGTTGGAAATGCTTGGGCGGAGGGAGATACCGGTGGCAAAGGGAATGACAGAACCGATGTTCCGCAAAACGCCAAAGGATCCCTTCACGCATGGAAAGGATGGGCAGGCAGAAAATTTCCTGCCGGATCCGGTTACACCGTTAAGCGAAAAGCATGCGGTGGATCTAATCATTGACATAGTTAAAGCACAGCCGGGAGAAATCTATATTTTGTCTACAGGGCCTATGAGCAATATTGCCATGGCGATAAAAAAGGCGCCGGAAATTAAAAAGATGATTCCCGGTATCATTGCGATTTCAGGAATGTTTGGGCTGAATCATTATGCCTTTGCAAATGCCACGGGAGATACCCCCCAAAGTGAGTGGAATGTTTTCGTCGATCCGGAAGCGGCATCTATCGTATACCATTCTGGTATTAATTTGACCGCGCTGGGACTGGACGTGGCAGCGCATTTTGATGTGAATCTGACGGCAGAAGAGTTGGACAGGCTTGGGAAGAGCAGCCGAAGGGAGGCGGCATTTTTGCGGCAGGCAATACGCTATGTCAACGGAAGAGGATTTGAGGCATACTGTGCAGTGATCGATTGCATGGCGGTTGGATATGCAATCGATGAAACGCTTGTAGAAGTCTTTGAGGGAAAGGTGGGAATCGAGACCAAAGAAGGTCTGACATTGGGAAATACCGTCGTCGATTATCGGCATCATCATATCTGGCAGGAGCTTCCTACGGTGAAAATCGGCAGAACAGCGGATTATAAAAGATTTTTGCAGCTTCTGATGGAAATCGTTTTAGCTTAAAGGAGGAAAAGGGATGTTTGAAGGAGAAAAAATTTATATTGCCGGGCCTGAATGTTTTTATCCAAGGGGCAAAGAGATGCTGGCATCCATGAGAAAAAAGGCGGAATCGTATGGATTCGGTGTGACCCTTCCGAATGATAACCCGTTAGATATGTCAAGCGAGAATCTGCGGGATCATGCCTATAGTATATTTAGGGATCTCCAGGCAGATATGAATGAGACGACGATCCTTATTGCAGATCTTGAGGCATACAGGGGTTCTGAGCCTGACAGCGGCACGATTTTTGAAATCGGCATGGCATATGCAAAGGGGGCGCTGTGCTATGGATATACCAGAGACAAGAGGAATCTGGCATGTAAAGATCAAAAATATTATCTGTGTAAAGGCAAGGTGCTGGATGAACACGGAAAGGAGGCGCCTTATAAGGAACTTCCGTTTTCGCCTTGTGTGGTGGGGGCAGCCAAAATTATGGAAGGCGATTTTGATGTATGCTTGAAAGTTGTGATGAGCGATTTGGAAGAGGGCTGGAAACGTGAAGGAATGGGAGGGTCAAATACCCGGCAGCTTGCTGCGGGGTGCATGACTTTTGCAGAAACGCCCGTAAACCATTGGGAAGGTGAACCAGACAGACCTAGGGTATATTTGGCAGGACCGGAAAGATATGATGAAAATGCAGACAAGATTTATGAGGAAATGAAGCGATTGTGCAGAAAACATGGCATGCATGCATACACGCCCAAGGATATGGCAGCCGGAATAGCGAAGATTGAGACGGATAATCCCTACATAAGCGCCGCCAACATGTTCGACAATTGCCAGAGACATGTCAGGAATTGTGACGTGATTATTGCCAATCTTAATGATTACCGGGGATATGAATGCAGTAATGATGTTGGCTTCGAGTGCGGCATGGCGTTCCAACTTGGAAAAAGGATGTATGGATATATGGACAATGCCGGTCCTATGAAGGACCGCGTACCGCATCTGGGTGAAGAAAAAGATTTTCGGGACTTTACAGGAGCAAATGTAGAAAATTTTGATTATCCAATCAACCTGATGTTTGCATGCAGTATGCCGATCTTTGAAGGAAAATTTGAAAATGTGATTCAACGCATAGCGGAAGACCTGAACACATAGACAAAAGTTTTTGTTGTGATTTTCCAGCTAAATAAGTAAAATATAGTCATGGCGCAAAGCCATGGCTATTTTGTTACAATAAGCTGCCTCGCGGAGCGCGGCAGTGTTTGTTGAATAGGAGAATGAATTTGTGGAAGAGTTAAGGGAAAGGCTGTCTGCGGCATTGTCGGACAGGCTCTATCAGGTTGTAATCAGTAACCCCAGGAAAAAGGAAGGGGCTTTCAAAATAAAGATACGTCCGGTCATGGTGAAGGGGGAACTCTGTTTTCAGGAAACGGTTTCAGAGGGGACACAGGTTTTTCACAGGAATTATGAAAAGCAGGAGATGCTTTCCAGAATCCTTTTTTATATAGAGGATGGCTTTAGGCAATTAGAGGCGGAAAGCATGGATGGAAAGGTAACTGCTTTGGTAAGTAAAAAGGGGAAAGTCACGGTGAAGTGTAAAAGCAAAGGGGAAGCATCCTTGTATAAACCGGATATGTCCCATAACAGGGCTAAGAATTATATTCTGGAGGAGGGCACGGCAGTTCCCTTTCTGGTGGATTTGGGCGTGCAGGCGAAGGATGGCAGGATTATTCGCTCCAAGTATGACAAATTTAAGCAGATCAACCGATATTTGGAATTTGTGGAGGATATACTACCTTCATTAGAGGGAGAAGGCACACTGCATATCATTGATTTTGGCTGCGGAAAATCCTATCTGACCTTTGCGCTATACTATTATCTGCATGAATTGAAGGGGAAAGAAGTCTGCATTACGGGGCTGGACCTAAAAAAAGACGTGATTGAGAAGTGTAATCTGCTTGCGGAAGGGTATGGCTACAAAGGACTCCATTTTTATCAGGGGGATATCAGCACTTTCCAGGGGGCGGAAAAGGTGGACATGGTGGTTACCCTCCATGCCTGCGACACGGCGACAGATTATGCCATCAAGAAGGCGGTGGACTGGCATGCAAAGGTGATCTTTACCGTTCCTTGTTGTCAGCATGAGGTAAACGGGCAGATTCAAAATGAATTGCTGGAGCCGGTTTTAAAATATGGTCTCTTAAAGGAGCGGATGGCGGCGCTTATAACGGATGGAATCCGCGCGAATCTTTTGGAGGAAGCGGGTTATGATACACAGGTACTGGAATTTATAGACATGGAGCATACGCCTAAGAATATACTGATAAGGGCAGTAAAGAGACAGAAGGCAGGGGGAAGGACCGGGAAGGAAACGAAGGTCAGCAGCATGAGCCAGGCGCTTTGCGTGCATACGACTTTGCAGAGATTAATGCAGAAATAGATGGGAGTTATATGAAAAGAATGATAATCAAAGGGTCCATAGTGACTGCGGTATTTTTTGCGACCCTTTTTATTGTAAGCAGTGTTATGAATAAAGGAAATACCGATATGACCATGGAGATGAGCAAGGCTTCTTATCCGGTAATCGGTGTACAGTACGGCGGATACCGCATCAATGAGATGCACGGATATGCCCAGGCGATGGAACCGGGGCAGATGCGGGAGAGCATTACCCCTCTTGCCGCCGGCAGAAAGGTAAGTCTCGAGATCGACACTTACGGAAGGGAAATCTCCCAGATTGTATATGAGGTGAGGAATCTGGAGGGAAGCAGGCTGATTGAGAGCACGCAGGTGCCGGAATTTGAGCAGGACGGGGAACGGATTTCGCTTTCCTTCGCACTGAAGGATCTGATAGCGGTCAATCAAGAGTATATGCTGGTCATTTTGCTTTCAATGGAGGACGGGAGCGAAATCAGATATTATACAAGGGTGGTCAGCACAGAAGAGTATCATGCAAGTGATAAACTTGATTATATCTATGATTTTTCCAGAAGAACCTTCGACAAGGAAGCTGCAAAGGAACTTACAAAGTATCTGGAGTCCAATGCGGAAGGGGATAATACCACTTTTGGAAGGGTCACGATTCACAGCAGCTTTAAGCAGGTGACCTGGGGAGATTTAGAGATTGAAAGAGTGACACAGCCGGAGATCACCATCAAGGAACTAGGACCCCAGACGGGAAGTTTTCAAGTGGCATATTATGTCTCCACGCCGGACGGCAGAGATAAAAATTATTACAGGGTAAAAGAGTTTTACCGTGTGCGTTACACGCCTGAGCGGATGTATCTTCTGGATTTTGAGCGGACAATGGATCAAATGTTTGATGCAGAGGCTGATGTGTATGCCAACAATAAGATTTTGCTTGGGATTACCAGCGGTCAAGTTCCGATTAAGGAAAGTGATGGGGGAAACGTATTTGCATATGTGATTGGAGACCGCCTGTACAGTTATAATGTGGCGGATAATAAGATGGCGCTTTTATTTGGCTTTTATGATAAAGAGAATGAGGATAAGCGGACACTGTACGATGGTCACGAAATCAAGATCTTAAATGCAGACGAGGGCGGCAACGTTATTTTCATGGTTTACGGGTATATGAACCGGGGACACCATGAAGGCCAGGTGGGAATCTCCGTCTATTACTATGACAGTTCGGTGAACACAGTAGAAGAAATGGTGTATATTCCGTTTACCAGTTCTCAGGATCTTCTTATAGAGGAAGTGGATCAGCTCTCCTACATCAATAGAAATAGTATGCTTTATCTGAAATGGGGAAGCCAGATTTATGGCATCAATGTCATGGAGCGGACTTGTGAGGTGATGGTTGAGAATCTTTCTGAGGGAAGCTATAAGGTTTCTGACAGCAATAAAATGGCTGTGTGGCAGAAGGGAAATGATCCTTATCATGTGAAGGAACTGATTTTGATGAATCTGACCAACGGGAAGCAGAAGAGTATTCAGGCAGGAACGGGAGAAGTAGTAGCACCCATCGGATTCATGGGCGAAGACTTGATTTACGGCGTTGCAAGGGAAAGAGATATTGTGATGGATTATGCGGGAAATACCATCTTTCCCATGTACTGTGTAAAGATTGAAAATGAAACGGAAGGGGTGCTTAAGACTTACCGGCAGGAAAATGTTTACATCACGGGCGGAGAGGTCACCGGAAATCAGATAATCCTATCCCGCGTGGAAAAGGGAGAGGACGGTTTTTATCAGGAAATCAAGGATGATCAGATCATGAATGGAGAAACGGCGTTAGAGAGCAAGAACACCATTGAGACGGTGGTCACAGAAAAATACGAAAAACTGACGCAGATAGCCGTTATGAAAGCCATTAATGCGGCAACGATGAAACAGCTCACCCCCAGGGAAGTTCTGTTTGAGGGTGAAAGAACGGTGAGTCTGCCTCTCCCTGAGGAGCAGCCGGGCAGGTACTATGTCTATGGCAAGAATGGCATAGAAAAAATCTTTACCAGTGAAAACAATGCGGTCAACCATGCGGAAAAGATTTCAGGGGTGGTCATTGATGAAGACGGATATTATGTGTGGTCGAGAGGCAACCGGAGCCTTAAGAATCAGATCATGGCGATTCAGGGGGAGATGATGACGGAAGAAAAGGATTCTCTTGCCGTCTGCCTGGATACGATGTTGGAATATGAAGGTGTCATAAGAAATTCCAAGTATATGCTGGCAAGCGGGGAATCTGTCATGGATATTTTGGAGGAGGGGCTTCCTGATGTGCAGATACTTGATCTGACGGGGTGCTCCCTGGATGCGGTGCTCTATTACGTAAATAAGGATATCCCTGTGCTTGTCATGATGCGGGATGGGTCGGCGGTGTTGCTGATCGGATTTAATGAATTGAATACTGTGGTGATGAACCCGGAAACAGGAACGGTGTATAAAGTTGGAATGAATGATTCTAAAGAGTGGTTTGAAGAAAATGGAAACTGCTTCATCACATACACCCGAAATGAAGAGTAATACAAGGGCGGAAACCAATAGTTGCCGGGGCTCAAACTAGAATTGGTGGCGCAACCGTAAGCAGGATAGGTATAATCGGCTCATAAATTCAGACGGAATGTGAGGAGGAAAAGATGAATATTGAAATTGCGAATCGATTGGTGAATTTGAGGAAGAGTAATAATCTATCTCAGGAGGCCTTGGCACAGAAACTGGGAATCAGCAGGCAGGCGGTCAGTAAGTGGGAGAGGGCGGAGGCATCACCCGATACGGATAATTTGATTCTGCTGGCGCGGCTTTACGGCGTTTCATTGGATGAACTTCTAAAGACGGACGACGAGATCCCGAGACCATATGAAGAAGAACGGAATATGGAAGAAGAGGAGGGACGGTCTGGAGAGGAGGAAAATCCGGAATACGTGGATGTTAGTTTTCGGGGGATTCATGTAAAGAATCAAAATGAAGAGGTCCATGTGGGTTGGGATGGCATTCACGTGGATGATAAGAAAAAAGGGGACAATGTCCATATTGACAAGCAGGGTGTTTATGTAAACGGGGAAAAATATGATAAAAAATGGTTTTTCCATCATGCCCATTTTCCTATGACTATGATCATTACAATTGCATACATTGTGATAGGATGCGCTTATAGAGCGTGGCATCCGGGATGGCTTTTGTTTTTGTTGGTTCCCATCTGGTATTCGCTGGTGGAGGCGATAGAAAGAAGGAACGCCCATTGTTTCGCCTATCCGGTGCTGGCAACGCTGGTGTATCTTTGCCTGGGATTTTTTGGATCCGCATGGCATCCTGCATGGGTGGTTTACCTGACGGTACCGCTGTATTATGCTCTGGTATCGTATTTTCAGGATTTGGCGCATAGGAAAAAGAAAGATGATGATTCCGTATATGACGCTTCAGAAGGGACGGGTGAGACAGATGAAGAACAATAAGGTTGCTTTGCTGTTAGGAGCCGCAGGGGTAATGGCTTCTGCTTTGCTGATCAGTGTGATGAGCGTCAAGAATGCGCCCCACAGGACGGGAATGGTGGTGTTTGCACTTGGAGGGAAGGCACAGCTTCGGAATACCATAGAGATTCCTATAGAAGAGCTGGACAGTCTGGTGATGGAATATGGAAGTAAGAATATAAAGGTTTATTTAACGCAGGATGATCATGTGACGGTTAAGGAGTATCTGTACAGTGACAGCCCCAAAGCGACTGCGTCTGTATCTTATATGGAGAATAAGGAAGTAGTCGTGACAGGCACCAAGATGCATTCCTTCGTTATTTTTGGATTCTGGGGGGAAGGCGAAAGGATTGAGGTGTATGTGCCGGAAGGAAGCCTTGCAAAACTTTCTCTGGAGACGAGAAGCGGCAATATCACATCCGAGGCTTCCTGTGTAAGGGAAGAGGGGAGTCTATTGCTCAAAGCAGGGAGCGGAAATATCAAGTGGAGTAATGTGACGGCAGGTTCTGTTTTCGTCGAGGCGGGAAGCGGAAATGTGAAGCTGGAGAACATTCAGGGGAATCTTCGGGTCGAGACAGGAAGCGGCAATATCACAGGGAATCAAATCAGCGGTAAGGTGCGTGCCCAGGCAGGGAGCGGAAATATTACGCTGAAAGGAATTTCTGGCAGCGGAAGCGCCCAGGCTGGCAGTGGGAATGTACGGCTGGAAACCAACGAAGTCACCGGAGATATTGATCTTACCACAGGGAGCGGAAATATTTACTTAGAGCTGCCCCGTGAATTGGAATTTTATTTTCAAGCGGAAACCGGAAGCGGGAATATCAGTACGGATTTTGAGGATGCATTGTCCTATAATAATAGGGGAAATCGCGCTGAGGGAGAAGTGGGGGAAGCACAGGTCGATATACAGGTTCATGCGAACAGTGGGAATGTACGGGTTGCAAATTAAAGAATTTTATAAAAAGTTTGCGAAAAAGGAGGGAGGACCGATAAGCAGTTCTCCCTTTTTGGTATATTAGGTTTTAATGTTCACATCATTTTTTCTGTAATAACCTGAGAGGTTTTCTTTTTATTTTCTAGCGCTTTTTTTCCTAATCGTCTGTAGACCTCCGCATATAGAATATCGATCAAAAACAATTGAGAGGTTTTGTTTGAAATAGAGCCCCCCTCCATGGGTCCTTCGTTGGCGCCGCATGGCAGGAGGACATCTGAATAAGCGGAAGCGGGGGTTTTTAAAAACATAGTTGCAAAAACAACGTGTGCTCCATTGGCGTGGCATATTCTGGAAATCTCAATGCAGTCTTTCGTAATGCCGGAATTGCTGAAAATGATTGCAAGATCTCCCTCGCCTAATAATGCCGCCTGTGTTAATTGAACATGGCTGTCGCTATTATATATGATATTAGGCATTATTTTCAAAAATTTATTTTTTGCTTCGTTGGCAGTTGTGCCGGAGCCTCCAAATCCAAAAAAATGTATGCTATTGGAAGAAAGAATATAATCAACTGTTTTTGAAATGGCGCCAAAATTAAAAGAACGAAATGCGCAGTCAATCGCCTTCTGGTAGATCTGGAGAATCTTTTTGGAGGTATCTTCGCTGCCGGAAGAGTCTAGAATATTAATAGTATCTTTTGAATGTGTACTGTCGGGGGCAGAAGTGCTCAGGGCGAGAGACAGCTTGAAATCCTGATATCCTTTTAAAGAAAGTGTTCTGCAGAAACGGAACACGCTGGTTTCGCCTACATTGCATAGTTTCGCCAAATCATTAATGGTAACGTGCAACAGATCCTGTGGATTAGAGAGCACAACATCAGCCACTTTCTTTTCTGCTTTTGTCATTTTTGAATAAGTGGCGGTAATTTCATTCATTAAATTTGATGTTGCCATAAAAATCTCCCTGTATAAAGACCTTTTTTATTCATTTTACCACAAATAATTATTTATTCAATGAAAAATAAGAGAAATGAATGATAAAATGCAGTATTTGATTATGGAAAATAATGGTTTGAAAAATATAAAAGAAAAATTTTTTTTATAAAAAATGAAAATATTGGTATAATTGCTTAAAAATATCGCTTTACATAGCTGCATATTTGTGTTATTGTATGTTTATTAGAAAAAAGAAAAAGGGAAAATAGAAATAGAAGAAAAATTTTCCTAAATCAAAAAAGGAGGAAAAGAAATTATGAAACCGAAGGAATTGCGAGAACAGTTGAAAGGAATTACTGCAATCAGCATTACGCCCTTTAAGGAAAACGGAGATTTTGATGCGGCGGGGTATGAAAAGAATCTTAAGTTTTTGTTAAAGGGAGGGCTGGACAAATCAAATTCTGTAATCGTAATCTGCGGAAGCACCGGCGAATGCGGCGCCATGGCAACCGGAGAGAGAAAAATGATTTTGGAAATGGTGGTGGATACGATTGGAGACTCGATACCGATTATTCAGGGGTGCAACAGTACGAATGTGAATGAATCGATTGAGCTCGCACAGCATGCGCAGGAGCATGGGGCTGCCGGCGTGATGGCACTGTCACCGTATTACTATCCAGCAAAAGATGAAAATTGTATCTATGCATTTTACGAGAAATTGGCAGGGAATACAGATTTAGGAATTCTTTTGTATAACAACTTTGAGGTTATGAACGTAGATTGTCCAATCTCTGTACTCAAGCGATTAAAAGAGATTCCTAACATTGTCGGAATGAAGGAGTGTACACCTGCATTTTTTAAGATGACAAGAGTGGTGCAGGAAATTGGGGACAAGGTGTCGGTAGTAAATGGACATGGGGAATTTTTGGAGCCGTATGCAGCGCTGGCAGGAACGGCAGGATTTATTTCAAGTATGTGTAATATTGTACCGGAGCGCAGTGTTGCGATTTGGAATGCACGCTCTAGCGGCAATTATGAGGAGGCAAAAAAAATCCGCGATACCATGCTTCCGTATATGGATCTTGCGGTGAAATATTCCGGTATGGGAGGAGAGTATAAGGTAATTGCTTTGTTGAAATATATGGCGGATCTGGCGGGTTCGTGCGGAGGATATACAAGGATACCGACGGTTCCTCTTACCGATGATGAAAAGGCAGAGGCGCGCAGGGTGGCAAAGGAGATTGGGATTATTTAAAGGAGGAGAAGCGTATGAAGAATTGGAAAAAAATAGTGGGGTTTATGCTTTGCTTATGTATGACATTAGGATTAATGGCAGGATGCAGTTCTAAGGAAGAGGGAAAGGAAGAAGCAGGGACAAGGGCGGAGACAGAGTCAGATGCAGACACAGACACCAAGACAGAAGTGCAGGACGGCGGAGAAATTGTTACGCTGACATTTATGAGAACGGGAACGCCCGAGGTTCTGCGGGAGATTTTTGACCCGATTATTGCATCATTTGAAGAAGAACATCCGAATATCAAGATTGATATGCAGGATCTAGGATGGGCGGATGCAGAGAAAACGATGCAGATCATGGCATCTTCACAGACACTTCCCGATGTTATGTACCATCTTCCGGCAACCATATTTGATTTGGCAGATAAAGGGCTGATTGAGGATTTGACACCATATCTCGACGATGAATTAAAGGAAGACATGTATGCCTCCCTGCTCGAAGCGGGAAAGTATAATGACAAACAGTATATGATTACCTGCGGCGGTACGACGCTGCTATATTGGTATAACACGGAGCTTTTTGAGCAGGCAGGGCTGGATCCGGATAATCCGCCTTCAACCTGGGAAGAATTTTTAGAGGCGGCAAAAGCAATCGATGAGAAGACAGACGCGGCAGGCGTGGCGATGTATGGAAGTCCGGCAGGCGGAGAAACATCATTCTTTTTTGAATCTTTGTTTGCTAGTGAAGTCGGAGGCGAAACATGGAACGGAGAGAGGTATACGTATGACCTTGAAGAGAATAGGGAAGCTGCGCTCAATACGCTGAATTTTATAAAGGAGATGACGCAGTATTCTCAGGGCAGTGTGGAGGAATTTGGACGTTTTGATATAAGAACGCTGCTGAGGGATGGCAATGTGGGAATGGCGCTGGATGTAATCAATATGCAGAATCAGATTCAGGATGGACTGGACAGTGGCAAATTCAGGGTGGCTCAGCTTCCGGCTGGAAATAGCGGAAAACAGATATCAGCAGTAAATGCGGGCGGATTCTTTATTCCCACAAATAGTGAGCATAAAGAAGAGGCATGGACATTCCTTCGGTATCTTATGAATACGGATAACCAGAAAGCGCATAGCACATATGGTTCCATTCCGGTTCTTCAGTCGGAGGCGGCAAAGTATGCGGGAAATGCATATTATGAAATCGTTATTCAATCTGTAAGCGACAGCGTGTCGGAAGGAATCACGCCCAAGGCGAATTCTTTATGGCAGGTGACAGGAGAACAATTACAACTTCTGATGATGGGCAATCAGGATGCAGAGACAACATTGGATAATATCATAGCAGGACATCAGGAAATTTACGAAGAATAGAATGTGAGAAGGGTGTCTGTAGAGCCAGGGCTTGCGGATATCCTTCTTTTCTATTTTGTAGGAATCATAGGGAGAAGAAAGGTTGAAAAAGGATAGTAGAGATAACCCATTCCTATAAGGGCATAGCAAACAAACCATCTGTTGATGGTCGATTGAAAATTGAATATGTAGCAAAGTTAAGGTTTATTCAGTAGCTGACTTGATTTTATATCCCTGAAACTGTGCCATTAAGATAGCCTGCTCAACCGTGATTTCACGATTGACAGGAAGAATATCACTTTTTCGGTAAAGTTCAGAATTATAGGGTTCCTTATTTTTCAGCATGTTGTATAATGCTGTTAGAAGCATTCTTGCTATTGCAATGATTGCTTTCTTGTGACCGCGCCGTTTTCTCAAACGAAGATAGCGGTTACGGATTTCTGGATGCTTTTCACTTTTAACCACCGAGTTGGCGCATTGAACCAGAAGTGGTTTGATATAGCATCCGGCTTTGGAAACCCGGACAGATTTTTTCTTCCCTGCACTTTCATTGTTGGTCGGAGTAAGACCAGCCCATGAGCATAAGTGTTTCGCCGAAGGAAAAGCCTCCATATTCACACCGATTTCGGAAATGATGCCGATAGCGGTAAATGTATTTTTGAATGATGGAGCGGTTAGGATTAGGTCGAGTTCTTGCTGATAGGGACTGGCGAGCGCAAGAATCAGTTCTTCTAGCTCTGCTTTCCGGGATTCCAAATCTTCAAAATGTTTTTTGATAATCTTTAATTTACCAGCCTGTTCCGGGGTAATAAACCCATCGATGGCGAGCTCTAATTCAGGAAGTTTTTTCTTCATAGAGCCATGAATTAAAGATTCAATATCAAAAGAAGTGTCATGGGGATTTTCAAGAATCTTATCCAGAATTCTTTGAGAACTTTTACCAAAAGTGTCCGAAACAACGGAAGCCAATTGAATGTTGGAAACCGTGAGACAGTTTTGGAAACGGTTCTTCTCACTGGACATAAAGCAGGTTAGTTTGTAGCGATAGCGCATAAGGTCACGAAGCTGTCTGATATCAGCAGGAGGCATAAAGCTACCGGCAACAAGGTCATGCTTAAACAGGTCAGCAATCCATTTCGCATCTTTCTTGTCAGTTTTCTTTCCACGGATAGCCTTAACGTATTTTGGATGAGCAAGGACAATCGTACAATCGTTTTCCAAAACATTGTAGACAGGAATCCAGTATTTACCAGTAGATTCCATACAAACATCCTTGCAGTGATTGTCAAGCAGCCATTGTAACAATTCCTTCAACCCTTGTGTAAAGGTTGAGAAACGATGGCGCTTGTAGGTGGTAACACCTTGTTTGTTGGTGGAAGCGATGCAGGCAACGACAAAAGTCTTGTGAACATCAATACCACAACAGATTTGGTATACAATTTTTAAAGCCATAGGGACTCCTTTCGGAACCAGAGGTTCGATAGAATTATAGGGAGTAAGCAGCATTGACTGAATGCTTAGGATTAAAACGAGAGATGTTTTAACAAAGATAAGGTTACGTGCTCAAGGCACACTTATTTGTGCTTGAAAAAGCATTCTACACATATAAAAATACGGTCATCCGATAGTTCGGACAGCCCACTCACCTCCTCGTGATTTGTAGTATACTGAATATCCCTATGGAAACTATTATAAAAAGAAAACTGCGACAAGCCAACGTTTTTCATGACGTTTTGTGCCTTGAGCAGCGCGAAAGGAATGGATATAAAAATGGGGAAAAAAGGGATAAATAAAATAGAGCCATATCTGTTTATTTTGCCAACCGTTATTTTGCTTATTTTTATTCTGGGTATTCCATTGGTAAATGTGGTAAGATTTTCGCTCGGAAAATCGAATATTATACAGGGGTTTATTGAATGGAATTCTTTTGGCAATTTTCAGTATCTGGTAAGTTCTAAGTTTTTAAAGGCATTGGGGGTTACGGGAATTTATGTGGCATTTGGTGTGATTGGGACGGTTGTTTTCGGCATTTTGGTTGCGCTTTCTTTAAATAAGCCGATGCCGCTGCGCGGATTGTTTCGGTCGATTGTAATCATTCCTTGGATTGTGCCTGATGCATTTGCAGCGTCGATGTGGAAATGGGTACTGAATTCACAGTATGGCTTTATCAATCAGCTGCTGATGGAGCTTAATCTGATTTCGCAGCCGATCAGTTTTTTGGGAGATGGAAAGGCTCTGTGGACAGTAATTGTGGTCAGGGTTTGGAAGGCGGCTCCGTTTATGATCATATCATTAATTGCCGCACTGCAAGTAATTCCATTGGACATTGAAGAAGCGGCGGATTTAGATGGGGCATCGGCAATTCAAAAATTTCGGTATATTACGCTTCCTTATCTGAAGCCGGTGCTGGTAACGACAACGCTGATTGTAACTGCGTGGACGTTTCAGATCTTTGATACGGTCTATATCATGACGACGGGAGGACCGGCAAGACAGACACAGCTTGTGGCGCTGGAGATCTATAACAAAGCATTTTTGGATTACGATTTGGGAACAGCCTGTGCAATTGCGCTTGTAGTCCTTTTGATTGTGGGAATGATCGGATTCTTCAAGTTTAAAAGGGAAAGGAAGGTGGAAGACATTTGAGCAGAAAGACAAAGAGAAAGCTGATTTTGACCGGAAGAATGATATTTGCAATATGCTGGAGCGTGTTTACACTGATACCCATTTATACGGCATTTGTGACATCGCTTACCAAATATGAGAATATCGGAAAAAGCTTCCTTTGGCCTACGGACGGGTATTTTCAAAATTATATCGATATCTGGACTAGAATCGACCTGCTGGGATATTTTAAGGCAACGATTATTTATGCGGTCGGAACGTCTCTGATCAATGTGTTATTAGCGACCTTCGCCGCTTATGCACTTTCAAGATATCGTTTCAAGGGAAAAGTGTTTTATTCCTTTATTATTTTTATCACACAGGTCCTGCCGCAGGTGGTTATTTCGATTCCTGTGTTTATGATTTTAAATAAAATTCATTTGTATGATACGTATATAGGGGTGATCATTGCAATTCTGGCGACCTCAATGGCGTTTCCGATCTTGCTGCTTCAAAGCTTTTTTGACGGAATCCCTGTGGCGCTGGAGGAAGCGGCGGCAATCGACGGATGTTCGCGGGTCGGATGTCTATTCCGGATTGTACTCCCGCTGTCAGCGCCGGGAATTGCAACTACATTTGCTCTGTCATTTTTTACGGGATGGGGGCAGTATCTATATCCGCTGATATTGACAAGAAGTGCGGATAAGACGCCGCTTACAGTAGGAATTGCGAGGATGATCGACAATCAGACACCGTGGGAGATGGTAATGGTAGGAACACTCTTGGCAATTATACCGGCGATTATTATTTATTTATGTGCACAGAGATATCTGGTGCAGGGAATGACCGCGGGGGCGGTAAAATAAGCGGATGAAAGAGGAGGAAGTCTTATGCTGCAGGAGTTAAAAGTAGGCGTTGGCAGATTTATTGTGGGTACGGACGCTATTGAACGATTAAAAAGTGAAATGGAGTATTTTGGAGAAAAAGCGCTTATTATTGGCGGTCCTTCTTCGGTGGACAGGGTCGAGTCAAAGGTGGACTTAAAACAGATGGGGATTGTATATCGTCATGAAGGTGCGTGCTCGAAAAGGTGGGCGCAGGAGTATTGCAGGATTTTGAAAAGAGAACAATGTGAGCTGGTGATTGGAATCGGAGGCGGGAAGTGTATCGATTTGGCAAAGTGCATTGCAACCTATGCGGATTGTCCGATTATTGCAGTGCCGACTTCTGTTGCGACCTGCGTGGCAAGTTCGGCGGTATGCATTATGTATACGGATGAAGGGAGAGCGGATGGTTCTGTTGCAATGAACAGGGAAGTGGATGTTGTTGTTGCAGATACAGATTTGATTCGTTCCGCGCCAAAGCGGCTGTGGGGTGCAGGTATGGTAGATTCGCTCGCGAAGCTGCCGGAGGTGATTCACAATTTGAAAATCAAGTCTTATAAAGACTGTGATTTGAATAAGTATATTTGTTTTGTAAATGCAAAGGCAATTTGGGAATTCATTTTGGGAGAAGGATGTGCGCTGGCAGATGAAATCAATACATCGGGTAGAGTGGAGGATATGATTCTTACAAACTTGATTCACACTTCTATTGTGAGCGGTTTTTCTTCCGGCAGCGGGCAGCTTGCGCTGGCACATGGGCTGTATGATTTTATGCGGAGAGAATTTGTGGAAGAAGCCAGGGATATTCTGCATGGTGAAATAGTAGGAGTCGGGCTGATCATGCAGATGCACTATAACGGGGATGATGTGTGCGAAATAAAGAGGCTGACGGATTTTATGAAATATTTTGGAATGCCAGCGACGCTGGAGGATATTCATTTTCAGGATACGGCTGAAAACAGGCGGAAACTGATTGATTATCTGAAGGAAAACACAGCGATTGAAGATACCGACCGGTTGGCGGCTGCACTGGATAAAATAGGAGCATAAAACGCTTCGGAGAAGAGGAAAAAATGGGTGTGTTTGATTTACCGTTAGAAGAATTAAAAGAATACAGAGGAATTTCTCCATGTCCGGCAGACTTTGATGAATTTTGGAATCGCTCTGTAAAAGAGGTAAAGGAACTGGATTATCAGGTGGAATTGAAAAAAAATAGTTTTCAGACAGATTTTGCGGAGTGTAACGATCTTTACTTTACCGGCGTCGGCGGAGCAAGAATACATGCAAAATATTTAAAACCTGTAAAGGCTGAAAGACCGCATCCGGCAGTATTCTTTTTTCACGGGTACAGCGGGGATTCGGGAACATGGATGGAAAAGCTGGGATATGTTGCAAATGGATTTTCTGTATTTGCATTGGACTGCCGGGGACAAGGCGGCAGATCGCAGGACATTGGGGGTGTGACGGGTGTTACATGGTCCGGGCAGATTATGAGGGGAATGGAGGACGGTCCGGAACACTTGCTGTTCCGCCAGGTTTTTCTGGATGTGGTGGCCCTTGCGGAAATTGCGATGGGGATGCCTGACATAGATGAAAACCGCATCGGGGTGTTTGGAAGGTCACAGGGAGGAGCGCTCACCATTGTCTGTGGGGCACTGGTGCCAAATGTAAAGAAAATTGCGCCGCTGTATCCGTTTCTCGCAGATTATAAAAGAGTTTGGCAGATGGATCTGGCAAAGGTGGCATATGAGGATATTACTTATTATTTTCGGAAATTTGATCCATGCCATGAGCGGGAGGATGAAATTTTTAGAAATCTGGGATATATTGACGTACAAAATTTTGCAAAGCGCATAAAAGCTGAAGTGATGATGGGAACGGCGCTTATGGATACAACGTGTCCGCCATCATCTCAATTTGCAGTTTATAACAAAATCCATTCTCCAAAGAGGATGATACTTTATCCGGATTACATACATGAACCAATTCAGGATTTTTCGGATAAAACATTTCAGTTTCTGCAGACACTGTAAAGGAGGTCGGTTTATGAATAAAAAAGTCTTGAATCAACTAAAAGGGGGCTTGATTGTATCGTGTCAGGCGCTGGAATATGAACCGCTGCACAGTTCGTATATTATGCAGCGGATGGCTGTTGCGGCAATGCAGGGAGGCGCTGTAGGAATCCGCGCAAACAGTGTACAGGATATTGTAAAGATTAAAGAGGAAGTAGCGCTTCCGGTAATCGGAATTATTAAAAAGGATTATCCGGATTCAGAGATATATATTACTCCCACAATGGACGAGGTGGATGCCCTTGTGGAAAGCGGTGTGGAGATTATTGCAATGGACAGCACAAAACGTCTCCGCCCTGGCGGCGTAAGGCTGGATACATTTTTTAAGGCAGTAAAGGAAAAATATCCGGAGCAGATTTTTATGGCAGACTGCTCTGATTACGAAGAAGGAATAAAGGCGGCAAATCTGGGATTTGATGTGATTGGGACAACGCTGCGGAGATATACTTCCTATACAAAGGATGTGCAGATTCCTGATTACGAATACCTTCAAAAGTTAGTGAAAGATACGGGAAAGATTGTGATTGCAGAGGGCGGTATTTGGACGCCGGAACAGCTGGAAAAAGTATTTGAAGCCGGCGCTTTTGCCGCTGTGGTAGGAACTGCGATTACACGCCCCTGCGAAATAACAAAGCATTTTGTTTCGGTAATTCAAAAAAAGGAGGTTGCCTGTGAATGAAATAAAAAATAGCGGGCGTTTTGCTGTGCTAGACATCGGAGGGACATCAATTAAGTCTGGGGTATATGAAAACGGCAGGATGTTGAAATTTGCGGAAACGCCGACACAGGCATCGAAGGGCGGTGCGTTTGTAGTGAATCAGGCACTTGAGATCATACACGGAATGGGGCGGATTGACGGAATTGGAATCAGTACTGCCGGGCAGGTGGACTTTGAAAATGGAAAAATACTTCATGCAAATGCAAATATACCGGATTATACGGGGATGGAACTGCGAAGGATATTTGAAATAGAATTTCATGTGCCCGCCGTGATTGAGAACGATGTCAACGCGGCTGCGCTGGGGGAAGGGCACTGTGGCTCGGCAAGGGGGGTGAAGGATTTTCTTTGCCTCACGTATGGAACAGGAGTGGGCGGAGCTATTGTGATTGACGGAAAAATTTATAGGGGCGCAGGCGGCTCGGCGGGGGAATTTGGAAGTATGGTGACGCACGGAAGGCAGGTGGTTTTGGGGGAGAGAATCAGCGGCTGCTATGAGGAACGGGCGTCCACGGCGGCGCTGGTCCGAAGGGTGAGGGCGATTATGCCTGAAATAACGAACGGCAGGCAGATCTTTGAAATAATAGAGGAACCCGCTGTGAAGAAAGAGGTGGATAGCTGGATGGATGAAATTGCATATGGATTGGTGACGTTGATTCATATATTTAATCCGGCATGTGTACTTCTCGGCGGCGGAGTGATGGGGCAGGAATACGTTGTATCGACTGTCAAAAACCGGGTAATGGAAAAGATTATGCCGAGTTTTCGAAACGTAGAGATTCGCGCCACAGAACTTGGGAACAAAGCAGGGCTTTGGGGCGCGGCATATCTGGCAGAGCAATATACGAAAAACGAGGAGGAAGGGAATGAAAATTCTAGTTTGCATCAAACAGGTTCCCGGAACGACTGCCGTTGAGGTGGATGAGAAAACCGGAGTCTTAAAACGGGACGGAGTGGAATCTAAGATGAATCCGTTTGATCTTTACGCAATTGAGCAGGCGCTGTGCCTGGAGGAAACATACGGGGGCTCGGTGGACGTGATTACTATGGGACCGGAACAGGCAAAAAAGGTCCTTCATGAGGCGGTTTATATGGGAGCAGACCGCGGAATTTTGATCAGCGATCGGAGATTTGCAGGCGCAGACGTTGTTGCTACCAGCTACACGTTGTCTCAGGGGATACAAAAATCAGGTACCTATGATTTGATTTTGTGCGGAAAACAGACGACAGACGGGGATACCGCACAGGTAGGACCGGAGATGGCAGAATTTTTGAAGATAGAGCATGTATCAAATGTGCTGCAGGTATTAGAGGTGAAGAAGGATGAGATTGTCGTTTTGGAAAATCAGGAAACACAAGTTCGGAAGTTGAGCGTGCCGCTGCCATGCCTGCTGACCATAGAAAAAGATGCAAATACACCGCGTCTTCCCTCCTTTAAAAGAAAGATGGAGAGAATAGAGCAGAAAATGGAAGCAATCAGTCTGGATGATTTTTCGGATCAGAATCAAAAGCACTATGGGCTGGCGGGTTCCCCAACGCAGGTGGAGCGGATTTTCCCACCGGAAAAAAATACGGACCGTCAGGTTTTTACGGGGAGCGCCGCAGAGCTGGCAGAACGATTTACACAGATTTTGAAGCAGAATAAATACATATAGAAGAGAGGTGTCCGCAGATGAAATTTCTTAAAATACATCAAGAGATGGTGACAGAGGAAATCGCAGATCAAATGTGTAAAATCTGTCCATTTGGCGCTATTTCTAAGCGAGATGGAAAGCTGGAAATTGGGATGGGGTGCAGAATGTGCCAGGTTTGTGTCAAAAACGGAGCCCCCGGAGTAATCACGTTGGAAGAGGAAGTGCAGGATGCGTTTGAAAAATCGTTGTGGGAGGGAATTACAGTATTTGCAGAGCAGGAAGCAGGAGTGATTCATCCGGTGGTATATGAGCTTTTAGGAAAGGCTTTAGAGTTGGCGGCGAAATCTCATCAGCCGATCTATGTGCTGCTTGTAGGATACCAACTGGCAGATGCGGCGCAGGAGCTTCTGCATTACGGAGCTGAGAAGGTATTTTGTTATGATTCGGAGGAGCTGGCAGAGTTTCGGAACACTCCATATGTAAATGCTGTGGAGGATTTTGTGAAACGAATCCGACCGTCTGTGATGATGATTGGCGCAACGGTGAAGGGACGTTCTCTGGCGCCTCGCGCAGCGGCACGTTTCCGCACGGGACTTACCGCGGACTGTACGGTTCTTCAAATCAAAGAAAATACGGATCTGGTTCAGATTCGTCCGGCATTTGGCGGTAACATTATGGCGCAGATTGTAACGCCCAATTCCAGACCTCAATTGTGTACGGTCAGATATAAGGTGTTTGCTTCGCCGGAAAGGAAAGAGCAGGGGGCAGGGGAAGTGGTGCAGCTTCGGATGAAGGAAGAACGATATACATCTCCGGTCCGCATTGTTGAGAAAACCGAGAAACCAAAGGAAATGGATATTGCAGATGCAGAAGTGATTGTTGCAGTCGGGCGGGGAGTGAAAACTCAAAGCGACCTGCGCATCATAGAGGAATTGGCAGGGATGCTCCATGCACAAATCGCGTGTACGCGTCCGCTGATTGAATCGGGATGGTTTGATGCCAGAAGACAAATTGGTCTAAGCGGAAGAACTGTAAAACCAAAATTAATCCTTGCGATTGGAATTTCTGGTTCCGTCCAGTTTGTGGCAGGCATGAAAGGGGCAGACTGCGTGATTGCAATAAATGAAGATCCAGGAGCGGCGATTTTCGATGTGGCACATTATGGCTTTGTGGGGAATCTCTATGAACTGCTCCCGAAGTTTTTTGAGGAAATTAAAGGAGGAAGAAGGGATGGATAAGACGAAAAAGAAGAATGTGATAACACTGCATGAATCCCAGCTTTCTTATCTGCGTCAGATTGTATCACCTCAAAGGATGTGGGTTCGGGGGGAAATTCCGGAAGACTACAGCCATGATGAGCTGGGTGGAATTACGGAATATCCGGATGTGCTGATCAAAGTAGAATCTACAGAAGAAATTGCAGACATCATGAAGTACGCATATGAGCAAGAACTTCCGGTTGTGGTACGCGGGGCGGGAACAGGTCTTGTGGGAGCGGCAGTTGCGCTGCAGGGCGGCATTATGCTGGAAACAACCCAGATGAATCGGATTTTGGAGCTGGACGAGGAGAACCTGACTGTGACCGTGGAACCGGGCGTGCTACTGATGGAGCTTGCACAGTTTGTGGAGGAACATGGATATTTTTATCCGCCAGATCCTGGGGAAAAATCAGCGACAATCGGAGGGAATATCAGCACCAATGCAGGCGGTATGCGCGCCGTGAAATACGGTGTGACCCGTGATTATGTGCGCGGAATGACGGTAGTGCTTTCAAACGGTGAGATCATAGAACTGGGGGGGAAAATTGTGAAAAACAGCTCCGGGTATAGCCTGAAGGATTTGATAATCGGATCGGAAGGAACCTTGGGGATTATCACGAAAGTCATTTTAAAACTGCTTCCTCTGCCAGAAAAGAGTGTGAGCCTTTTGATTCCGTATCAGACAATGGAGGAGGCGATTGAAACTGTGCCGAAGATCATTCGGCTAAAGATCGCGCCTACGGCGGTTGAATTTATGGAGAGGGAGGTTATTCTTTTTGCGGAGGATTTTTTGGGAAAAAAATTTCCGGACACAAGAAGCGAGGCATATTTGCTTCTGACTTTTGATGGAAATTCCGCCCGGCAGGTAGAGGCGGAGTATGAAAAGGCGGCGCGGTATTGCCTAGAGCATGGCGCAAGGGATGTATTTCTTGTAGATACTCAGGAAAGAAAAGATTCGGTATGGTCCGCGAGGAGCGCCTTTTTGGAAGCGATTAAAGCATCGACAACAGAAATGGATGAGTGTGACGTGGTGGTTCCAAGAAATCATGTGGCAGAGTTTATACGTGATACGCATGAGCTGGCAGAGCGGTTCCAAATCCGGATTCCAAGCTTCGGACATGCGGGAGATGGAAATCTGCATGTGTATATATGCCGGGATGAGCTGGTAGAAGAAGAGTGGAAAGAAAAGCTTGAAAAAGTATTTGAGGTGATGTATCAAAAGGCTGGAGAATACGGAGGGGCAGTCTCGGGAGAACATGGAATTGGATATGCAAAAAAAGCATATCTGAATGAGCAGGCTGGAAGGGTTTCAATGGAACTTATGCGAGGAATTAAAGCAGTATTCGACCCTAAAAATATATTGAATCCTGGGAAAGTGGTTTCATAGTAAAAAAGAAGGAGCAGCGGTATTCGAGGGCTGTGCATATGTAAAACTTTGAGGGAGAACCGGCAATCGATTCTCCCTCGTTTGTTATGTAAATAATTTGCTGCGATATTTGTTCAGGGCAAATAGGAGCAGCATGCCAAGGACGCCACAGGAAAGGATCTCGCCGATGGTTACCGTGACAAATGAGAACCATAGGGGTCTTACCCCGTAGGCGTACAAAAGTACAAAGGGAATCACGATGGCATTGGCAACAATGGGCGGAACCGGTGCAAGCCACTTGTATTTGCGCAGCTTGTATGTAAAGATTGCGCCTGCAAGGGTGGTGAGGCTGCCGAAAATAATATCGGGAAGGGCGCAGCCTGTCAAGATATTGGACAGCAGGCATCCGATGAAGAGTCCCGGTATGGCAGCGGGGGTGAAGTAAGGCAGAATGGTGAGAGCCTCAGAGAAACGCACTTGGATTGCTTGGCTGGCAAGCCCTAATGCATTGGCGATAAAGGTGAGCACTACATAGAGTGCAGCAATCATAGCTGCCTGAACCAGGGGCAGCGTGGGGACGGTCCGCGCAGGAACCGAGTTGGTGATTTGTGTTTTCATTTTTATTCTCCTTTAGTTTTGTTTAACGAGTGGAAGGTCTCGAACACTCGGTATCGTTGATTAGTATAACATGTGGCGGGCGGATGTCAATAGGGCGGGAGAAGTTTACTTTGGTAATAGTTTGGGGACCAGCAAGGGCGAAGGAGACGGTGAAATGTTAGATTCCGCTCTGCCTTATGCCTCCTGTATTTGGGATGTAGCACCGGTGTCATACTTTTAATATACGGAATGAAAAAGTGCGTGTCAATCTGATCATACTAGGTTCTTTCTTTGCTTTCTTATATGGTTTATGCTATAATGGCACAAGCATAAAGGGATGTCGGGTGCACCTTAAGGACGCACGGATGGAGGAACTGAATATAAAGTGAGGGAGTATTGGTATGTATCAGGACGGTAAGATTATAGTGGGAATGTCGGGGGATGAGAAGGTCTGTATTTACCCTAAGATGGCGAATCGGCATGGGATGATTGCGGGAGCTACGGGAAGCGGAAAGACGGTTACGTTAAAGGTGCTTACCGAGTCCTTCAGCGATTTGGGCGTGCCGGTGTTTCTGGCGGATGTAAAGGGCGATCTGGCAGGCATGTGCAGGCAGGGGGTGAGCAGTGATAGTGTTCAAAAGAGAATCGATGGAATGGGGCTTGCCCAAGAAGGATTTCAGTTTCGGAATTATCCGGTCACTTATTGGGATGTTTACGGTGAAAAGGGATTGCCGCTGCGCACTACGATTTCGGAGATGGGACCGCTTCTGCTGGGCAGAATCATGGATTTGAATGAGACGCAGTCTGATATTCTGACGATTATCTTTAAGATTGCTGATGATGAGGGGCTTTTGCTTTTAGATACCAAGGATCTCCGCGCCATGATACAATATGTGACTGAGAATGCCAAGGAGTACGGGGTGCAGTATGGGAATTTGTCCAAGCAGAGCCTGGGGGCAATCATGCGGGCTGTGGTTGCGCTGGAAGCAGAAGGAGGAGAGCTGTTCTTCGGTGAACCGGCACTTGAGATTGGGGATTGGATGCGCACGGATGAAAACGGAAGGGGCGTCATTCAGATTCTGGACTGCCAGAAGCTGATGGGCAGTCCCACCATGTATTCCACTTTTATGCTTTGGATGATGTCAGAATTATTTGAAACCTTGCCGGAGGCGGGAGATGGAGAAAAGCCCAAGATGGTGTTTTTCTTTGATGAGGCGCATCTTTTGTTTGATTCTGCATCAAAGGCGCTTTTGGTTAAAATCGAGCAGGTGGTGAAGCTGATTCGTTCTAAGGGTGTCGGAATTTATTTTGTCACACAAAATCCCAAGGATATTCCGGACGGTGTCTTGGGGCAGCTTGGAAATAAGGTGCAGCATGCGCTTCATGCGTATACGCCGGCAGAACAGAAGGGATGTAAAGCGGCAGCCCAGTCTTTCAGGGAAAATCCAGAATTTGACACTTATGATGTGCTGACCCAGCTGGGAATTGGGGAAGCGCTCATTTCGGTACTGGATGAAGGCGGCGTGCCTACCATTGTGAAGCGGTGCCAGATTCTTCCGCCCCAGAGTCAGATGGGGGCATTAGAGGAAGCGGTGCGCAAGGAGCAGGTTCAAGGGAACCTCCTTTACAGCAAGTATGCTCAGATGATGGATCGGGAGTCCGCTTATGAGGTTTTAGAAAAAAAGGTGCTGGAACAGCAGGAAAATAACCGGAAACAAGCCGAGGCGGCAGCCGCCGAAAAGCAGAAGCTAAAGGAAGCGGAGGCGGCAAAAAAGGCGGAAGAAAAGAAAGCCGCCGCCAAGGATAAGCAGGTCAAGAAGACGGTCAAACAGGTGGGGAACAGCGCGGCAGGAACCATAGGCAGAGAGTTTGGAAACAGCATCGGAAAGACCTTGGGGGGCAGCTTTGGAAAGAAGGTTGGCGGCAACGTGGGCGCATCTCTTGGACGCGGTCTGTTCAGCACGCTGTTTAAGCTGTAGAGAGAGGAAACTATGCTGCGGATTGCCATATGTGATGATGAACAATTTTATAGGGACAAAATAAAACGGCTCCTTGAGAAGTATCTCAAGGAGCATGATTTAAATTGTGAGATTCATTTGTTTTCATCGGGGAAGGAATTTCTCGATAAAAGTGAGAACAGCGTAAAATATGATATTGTATTTATGGATATTAATATGGAGGAAATGGATGGCATTCAGACGGCAATGCAGATGCGTGCCTTCCATTCAGAAACCTACCTGGTGCTGATTACGGCGTTTATCAATTATGTGTTGGAGGGATACAAGGTAGATGCTGTGCGGTACATCATGAAAGATACGCTGGATGCGGCTCTGCCGGAGTGCATGGCTGCCATCCTGCAGAAAATGAAGATTGCGCGGGTGAGTTTTTCCTTTATGGAAGGGGAAAGAATGCTATATGCAGATAATCTCTTTTATGTGGAAAGCCAGCGGCATAAGCTGATTTTCTATTACATGGAGGAACAGACGCATAGGGATACCGTTAGGTATCATATGTATGAGAAGCTGGATACAATCGAACAGAAACTGCATGGATATGGATTTCTGCGCATCCACAAAAGTTATCTTGTAAATATGAAGCATATCCGCCGCATCGGAAACTATACAGCAGTGCTGAGTACGGGGGAGGAACTGCCTGTTCCGCGTCTTAGATTTCAGGCTGTCAGGGAAGAATTTGTGGCGTATAAGGGGGCGATGTGATGGATACGATTGTGCGGTGTGTGATCGCCTCTATTATGATGGGGATTAGTTGTAAGACATTTTTTGAAATTTTTGCGCCTGTCAGGAAGCATCGGCATAAGTGGATGGAACATCTGGTCGTTTGGCTGGTCGCCGCCGGCTTTCTGGTGATTGCGTTTACAAAGGTTCCGCCTTATGTTTTGCAGCCGGTCCGATTCATCGTCGCCATTGCCCTGCCCGTGCAGATTTGCTTTCAAATAAAAGTTACAAAAAATGCCGTCCTATCTGTCTTATTTTGTGGGGTGTACTGGATTTTAAGTATGATTTTGATATCAACGGTCTATGTACTGCCTGTGGTGCATACGAGGGAGCTAGATGACTGGATAGAAATCATTACAGACAGTTCTTTTTTGTGCGTGATGCTCTTTTTGCATCATAAATTGGAAAAACATATTTATGTGATTGGGAGAGAAAAACGATGGGCGGGATTAGCCCTTTTTCCTATAATCGGATTGACTGTTCTCGTGGCTATTGCGATGATGCCGTGGGACGGCAGCAGCGTGGACAAATATGCAAAGCTGGCGGCGGTCCTGGGATTTACGATTATTTGTTTATGTCTCTTTTTTTACATTGAAAATATGCTGGCAAGGGAAGCGGAAGTGCAGAACCTGCGGCTGATTCAGGCGCAGACTTTAAATCAGATGGAACTTTACCGTGCCATGCAGAAAAATTATGAACAGAATAGGCGTCTTTTGCACGATTATAAAAATCAGCTGAACTGTATTCAGGGAATGCTTATGGAGGGACAGGCAAAGGGAGCTTTGGCGTATATATCCAAGCTGACAGGAAGTATCCGAAAAAATGCAGATTATGTGAATACAAATCACACCGTGGTGAATGTGGTGCTGAACCAGAAGTACCAGGAAGCGTGTGAGAAGGGGATCACTATGACGATGGCGGTCAATGACCTGTCAGGGCTTTTGGTGAGTGAGGAGGAAATTGTAATCCTTTTGGTGAATCTGCTTGACAATGCCATAGAGGCATGCGGCAGGCTGACTTGTGATAAAATCATACAGTTTAAAATGTTGCTGGAGGACGGGCAGCTGGTGCTTTCTATCAGAAATCCGGTGGAGGAGGCGGTGAAGATTAAGGGGAAGAGGATTCCTAGTGGTAAGAGCATGGCGGCGCAGCATGGAATCGGACTCATGAATGTGGATTCCGTGATTAGGAAGAACGGCGGGATGAGCGCGCTTAGGTGCGAAGACGGATGGTTCTGCTTTTCGGCGATTATTGGGGAGAGAGAAGTAGAAAATAAACAGTGAAACCACATAAAGCTGCAGCTGCGTGACAAGAGCGGCAGCAGGTGGATTAAAAAAGACGCGAAGGCGTCTTTTTTTGTTTGGACAGTGCCGATTTATGCCGGAGGTATTGTCTAGGGAAAAGGACGTTTATACAATGAAAAAAAGAGGCATAAGCCTATGTACAGTTCAAAATTAGGAAGGAGTAGAGGAAATGATAAAGGAAGAAAAAAGGAAATTAAAGAATAAGAAAAGTGTCGGGTCTGTGGTTTTACTAATGGTGTTTGTGGTTTTGCTATTGGCGGGTTGCACCAGTGCAGAAAAGGAACAAGGTGTGGCGGGGAATGCACCGAAAGAGGCAGCAAATGCAATGATGGAAAACCTGAGGGAGTTGGACCTTGCATCATTTAACGCATGTACGGACAATTATGTGAGAACCTACCACAACTGGATTGGCATACCCACAGAGAGGGAGTACAGGGTATTCAATGAAATATTGCAGCCGGGACTGGTAAAAGGGAGACATTATGAGTTAAATTATCAGTTTGCCGAAAAAATCGTAGAGCACTTGGAGTGGGAAATCGTAGATGTGAGGCAGGAAGGCGAATGGGCAGAGATTGACATGAAAATAACCAATGTCAATATGGGGAATGTGCTGGGAGAATATGAGATGTATATGCTGGAGAGCATGTTGGAGGCGCCGGGAAGCGGTCTCGGGCAATTGGTAAGTGAGATGGCTGATTTAGCAAACGGAAAGAAAAAACTCCTTTCCATCATGGATGGTCTAGATGCGGCAGATACTTGGATAACGGAGGTTACTGTCACGGCAATCTGGGAAGGTGGACGGTGGAAGATGCATGTCAGCGAGGCATTCATCAATGCTTTTATGGGGAATATGCTTGCAGAGGACTACGAGGAGGAACTAGAGCGCAGGATCGATGAGCTTATGGAAGAGTATGAGGATAAGGTGGATGAATGGGCAGATCAGTTTGAAGAGAATGTAGAGGAATGGACAGAGAAGGTATTTGGGAGATAGAAAAAGATTGGTTTATAGGGAAGGGAGGAGTATAATAAAAAAATAAGAGAAAGAGTATGGGAGGGTATTATGGATAGTTGGAAGGCGTTATTTAGCCCACGGGTTTTGAAGAGAGGAAAGGGGTGTTATGAGGCAGGCGCTGTCAAACAGGTCATGGCTGCCGGGCGTGGGGTCGAGGCCGTGGTAGAAGGCAGCGAGGATTATAAAGTAGAAATTGAAGTGCAGGATGGGGAAATGGTCGATATATGGTGCAGCTGTCCGTATGCCGAGGATGGGGATCGCTGCAAGCATATGGCAGCGGTCTTGTATAAGATTGAAAGGGGTAACAAAGGTGATTCTCCAGACTGGATGGAAAAATATTATGGCGAGAAGCAGGAACTTAAGGATGTGATTCTAAGTATACCTGAGAATGAAGTTCGGGATTTCTTGTTTGAGATGGCGGTGTCAAATGCGCAGGTCAAAAATTTCATCATGATAAGATATGCAGGAGGCATTACAGAAAGGCAGATGCTGCGTCTAAAAAAGGAAATAAAAAACATTGCCGACGCACATTCAGACTGCCATGGGCTCGTGGAGAGGAATCAGGTAGGCGATTATGCCGCGGCTATAGTGGATTTTCTCCATGATAATGTAAGAGGCATGATTGAACAGGGATTTACCGCGGAAGCATTTGAACTGACAAATGCAGTATTAATTCAGACGGAAAATGCGGTAATAGATCATTCAAACGGAGATATTACATGGATTGGGGATGTATGCTATGAGTATTGGGAGGATATTCTGGGATATTGTGGGAAAGAAGAGAAAAAGAAAATGTTTGACTGGTTCAGCGAGATGTATGCTGCCGGTGAAATGTCTAACGAGACGGACTGCTTTTTTTTAGATATTCTTGTGAATAAGTTCAGCGATGAGGAGCAGCTTAGCCAGACACTTGCCAAATTGGATGAGAAGATAGAGCAGTCTGACTGTAGAGGAAGCGGGAGCGCCGATCATACTTTTGAAATTAAAATCTTAAGGAGGCTGGAAATCATGGGTGACCTTCGATACACGGAATTGGAGAGGCTGGAATACAGGCGGAGATACTGGAACTTTGCATCTGTCAGGAGAGGACAGATTGCAGTGTATCAGAGGGATAGAAGAATAGAGGAAGCAATCGAATTGCTTGAGGAAAGCAAAAAGCTTGATGAAAAATTACCGGGGCTGGTTGAAGAGTACAGCCGCAAGTTGATAGAACTGTATCATGATATGGGAAAAATAGATGAGTACAAAAAGGAACTTACTTTTTTCATATTTAAATGCAACCCAAGACAGATGGATTATGTGGACAAGCTGAAAGAAATCTGTTCAAAGGAGGAATGGCAGGACTACAGAGAGAAGATTCTGACATGTGAAAGCGGACGGGCTATCCGGTATGAATTGATGGATAAGGAAGGCTTCCATGAACGCCTGCTTGAGGAAATTTTGAAAGAAGGTAATGCTTATCAGCTGGATAGATATGAGGAGGTGCTTAAGGATAAGTTTCCAGAACAGGTGAGGGACGGTTATGTGCAGTATGTGGAGCAGCAGGCGGAGCACACAGCTCTCAGGAGCCATTATATAGAGTTGATCAGATATTTGAAAAAAATCGAAGAATATCCGGAGGGGGAAGAGATAGCGAAGAAGATTATTGCGGAATGGAAGGAAAAGTACTACAAGCGGTATGCAATGATGGATGAACTGCGGAAGGCAGGGCTGTGAAATGGGATGTGAACTGCAAGTAAAAACTGACAGGAAGTAAACAGTCATAACCCTTTAGAATCTTTCATACAATGTAAAAAAGTGTTCTGAGGGGATTTCCTTTGAAAGATTATATCGAGGAGAGAGCAATCGATATTGCCAATTATATCATTGAAAACAATGCTACGGTGAGACAGACTGCGAAGGAGTTCGGAATTAGCAAGAGTACGGTACATAAGGATGTGACTGAAAGATTGATGCAAATTAACCCCTCTCTTGCTAAAGAGGCAAGAAAGGTTCTGGATGTAAACAAACAGGAACGTCATATTCGGGGAGGAATGGCAACAAAGGAAAAATATGCGCATCAACACAACGCATACGTATAAAAGCCATGGAAACCGGCAGGTTAAAAATTGTTTGGGGGGTCGGAAAGTTTCGACTGTTGTGATTGCGCTCCGGCACGGATATGTGCTAGGGCGCAAGCTGTTTGCTTTTGGCGGACAGCGCATGGAAGGACATGCCTGCACATAAAAAGGGGCGGTTGACTTTCTTTTTAGAATAGATATAATAAAAAGTAATTCACAAGAAACGAGTAAGGACACAAGACAGGAGTGCATTTATGGATAAAGAAATGGTTATTGTTATTGACTTCGGAGGTCAATATAATCAGCTGATTGCCAGAAGGGTCAGGGAATGTCATGTATATTGTGAGGTTCATCCCTGCACCATAAGTTTGGAGCAGATTAAAGAGATGAATCCAAAGGGAATTATTTTTACAGGAGGTCCTAACAGCGTTTATGCCGAAGATTCTCCCCGGTATTCTGCTGAGGTTTTTGAATTGGGCATCCCGATTCTGGGCATCTGCTATGGCTCCCAGCTGATGTCATATCTTTTGGGCGGCAGTGTAAAGACGGCGCCTGTAAGTGAGTATGGAAAGACGGAAGTGGAAGTGGACAAGTCTTCTGTGCTGTTTTCTAATGTGTCAGGTAAGACGATTTGCTGGATGAGCCACACCGACTATATTGAGAAAGCGCCTGAAGACTTTAAAGTGACGGCGCGCACGCCAGTTTGTCCTGTGGCGGCGATGGAAAATGCGGATAGAAAACTTTATGCCGTGCAATTCCATCCGGAAGTTATGCATACCCAGGAAGGTATGAAAATGCTTTCTAATTTTGTATATCAGGTATGCCAGTGCAAGGGCGACTGGCGAATGGATTCTTTTGTGGAGACGACGATTAAGCAGATTCGTGAAAAAGTTGGAGACGGCAGAGTGCTCTGCGCGCTTTCCGGAGGAGTCGATTCCTCTGTGGCAGCAGTGCTTTTGGCGAAAGCGGTAGGAAAACAACTTACTTGTGTATTTGTAGATCACGGGCTTTTGCGTAAGAATGAAGGTGATGAGGTAGAAGCTGTCTTTGGTCCGGATGGAGCATATGACTTGAACTTTATCCGCGTCAATGCCAGAGAGCGGTTTTATGGTAAGCTTGCCGGTGTGACGGAACCGGAGGCAAAGCGTAAGATTATCGGAGAAGAGTTTATTCGTGTCTTTGAAGAGGAAGCAAAGAAGATTGGTGCGGTGGATTTTCTGGTGCAGGGAACGATTTACCCAGACGTGATTGAGAGCGGTCTTGGCAAGAGCGCTGTGATTAAATCCCATCACAATGTAGGCGGTCTTCCTGATTATGTTGACTTTAAGGAGATTATTGAACCTTTAAGGCTATTATTTAAAGATGAGGTAAGGATGGCTGGCCTTGAGCTTGGTATTCCTGAGCATTTGGTGTATAGGCAGCCTTTCCCGGGACCAGGGCTTGGTATAAGGATTATCGGCGAGGTGACAGCAGAGAAGGTCCGCATCGTGCAGGATGCAGATGCAATCTACAGGGAAGAGATTGCAAAGGCAGGTGTAGATAAGGGACTTGGACAGTATTTTGCCGCACTGACAAATATGCGGAGTGTAGGTGTCATGGGGGATGAGAGAACTTATGACTATGCGATTGCGCTTAGGGCGGTAAACACTTCGGACTTCATGACGGCGGAAGCGGCACAGATTCCCTGGGAAGTGCTCGGTACGGTGACTAGCAGAATTGTGAATGAAGTAAAGGGGGTTAACCGGGTGCTGTATGACTGCACGGGGAAACCGCCGGCGACGATTGAGTTCGAGTGATGAAATTGGATTTAGAAAGCTAGTGTTTATGCGGGTTGCAAGCAAATTTGTTTAGGCACTGGCAACGATTTGGCAACATTTTCAACATCACGCACTAAATAATTACATCAATGGCATAAGAAAAACCTTGCTGATTTTCAGATATGGAAACTGAATATCGGCAAGGTCTTTTTTATGCTTATTTCTGCTTTTTCTTTTTAGATGTTTTCTTTTCTTCTTTCTCGATTTTCTGAAATTCTTCCATGAGCATTATCACTGACCGCCTGTGAGGGGACTTTCGCCCAATGCTTTGAGGTGTCCAGTTCCGGGTACTTGTACCGCCACTGGTCGTATTCCTCTTTGGTAATCTCGCCCTGTTCCAGTTTGGCGGCTTGCTCCTGCCATGCGTGGAACATATCGAACATGGACGTATAAGTGGAATAGTCGGACTTGTCAAGGCGCAGGCAGATTTCCCCGTCAATCTCCCCGATTTTCAGCCCGTACATATCTTCCAACGCAAAGAGCGTGTGCATAAGCCCGGTATAGGTATCAATATCCGGCACGGTGAGGGCGTGGGTGCTTACATCAAAGATATTCGCCATTTCTTTTACAAGGTCGTGCTTCGGTGTCCTTGCTTCGGTTTCATACTGTGCCATACGGACATCAGAGGTCTTTCCGAGAAATCCGAGGATTTCGCCTAACTGTTTCTGTGTCATGCCCTTTCGGTTGCGGAAAAAGCGGATACGTTTGCCGATTGCCATAATAAAACCTCCGTTGTAGTGAAAGTGGTACAGCCTTGCATGACTGTACTTAAACAAATCTGTTGAAGTTAGTATAACATGGTGCAATAGGAATAGCAAGAATAACTTAAATAAAAAAAGTTAAGATTTTCTTGAAAGCCACTTGACTTAACGGAATTTATTTAGTATCATATCAACATAACTTAACTAAAAAGAGTTAAGGGAAAGAAAGGAGAGGATATCTGAATGACAGAGAAATCATTTATGACAGTGGAGGAAGTGGCAGCGGAACTGCGTGTGTCAAAGTCAAAAGCCTATCAGATTGTAAGGGAACTGAACGCAGAAATGCAGAAACAGGGCTATCTGACGGTGGCAGGACGTGTGAACGCTACATTTTTTCTTAAAAAAGTATGTTACCAGCAAAGCATATAGGGATTTTATAAGGCATCAAAGGACGATGCCTAACAAAATCCATGCTATATGCGGAAGGGAGATGATTTAAATGGCTGTATACAAAGACAATGCCACGGGAACGTGGCGGGTTATCTACCGCTTTACCAACTGGAAAGGGGAGAGGAAACAGACACAAAAGAGGGGATTTGCAACCAAAAGGGAAGCGCAGGCGTGGGAGCATGAAGCCATGTTAAAGCAGGGCGCAAAACTGGATATGACTTTCGGCAGTTTCTTTGAAGTGTACGAAGCCGACAAGAAGCAGCGTGTCAAGGAAAGCACTTGGGAGTCCAAAAGCCATGTGATACGGACAAAGATTTTACCGTACTTTGAAAACCGCAAAATCGCAGAAATTGAAGCAAAGGACGTGATAGCGTGGCAGAATGAGTTGATGGCATACAGGGACGAGAAAGGCAAGCCCTATTCCGCAGATTATTTGCGGACGATACACGCACAACTTACGGCGATATTCAACCACGCAGTAAACTTTTACAACCTGCCCTACAACCCGGCAAGGCGGGCGGGAACGATTGGGAGCGAAGCCGTCAAGGAAATGGACTTCTGGACGAAAGAGGAATATCTGAAATTCTCCGAAGCCATGATGGATAAGCCCCGTTCCTATTATGCGTTTGAAATGCTCTACTGGTGCGGTATGCGTTCCGGCGAATTACTTGCCTTAACGCCTGCTGATATTGATTTTGAGAAGCAGACAGTCACAATCAGCAAGACTTTCCATCGTTCCAAAGGGCGGGATATTATCACAAGCCCTAAGACGAAAAAGAGCAACCGCACAATTAAAATGCCGCCGTTTCTCTGTGAGGAAATGCAGGAGTACATCAAAATGCTTTATGACATCAAGCCGGACGAGCGTTTATTTACGGTCACAAAATCCTATCTCAATCACGAAATGGAGCGAGGGGCGAAGCAGGCGGGCGTTAAGAAAATCCGTGTCCACGATATTCGCCATAGTGCGGTTTCACTCTTAATCAACATGGGATTTTCGGTACTGGCGATTGGGGAGCGCATGGGGCATGAAGCGGAGAAAATCACTTACCGCTACGCCCACTTGTTCCCCACGGTGCAGACGGAAATGGCGGAGAAATTGGAAATGGAGAGAATGACAAAGGAGGATTAGGGAAAATGGAAAAATCACTGGATTACAAGGGAAGATGGCGCAACCATACGGTGGCGTTCCGGGTATCGGACGAAGAAGCAAAGCTGTTGAATGATTTGGTGGCATTATCGGGGCTGACAAAGCAGGATTACATCACAAGGCGGCTCTTATGCCGGGACGTTGTGGTGCAGGGCAATCCGAGGGTGTATAAAGCACTGAAAAATCAGATGGCGGCAATCCATGAGGAATTGAAGCGCATGGAAAGCATAAGCCCGGACAATGACGAACTGCTCTATACGTTACAAGTTATTGCAATCACACTGGACGGTCTGAAAGGGGAAGATGAATGACAAACAAAATAAAAACGACTGTTCCCGTATCATCTGTTGGCGCAGATGGGGAACAGCCGGACATTAAAAACATCAATGAAATTATAGCAAATGAAACAGCAAAAAACAATCTGCAAGCCACAAATTGCCCGGAGAAATCCGGGCAGGGCGGCGGGCTTCAAACCGTTTCCATGACAGAACTGTATGATACGGTGTACCCGCCGAGAACGCCTGTTGTGGACGGCTTTCTGTATGGCGGCACATATCTCTTTGTGGGTGCGCCGAAAGTGGGTAAATCGTTCTTCATGGGACAGCTTGCCTATCATGTAGCTATGGGGCTTCCGCTGTGGAATTATCCCGTCCGAAAAGGAACGGTGCTATACCTTGCACTGGAAGATGATTATGCAAGGCTTCAGCGGCGGCTGTCCGTCATGTTCGGTGTGGAGTGTGCGGACAATTTATTTTTCGCAACGCAGGCAAAGACACTGAATGAGGGACTGGACGGAGAATTAGAGGGCTTTATCAAGGAGCATAAGGACGCAAGGCTGATTATCATTGATACGCTCCAAAAAGTGCGTGAGGTCGGCGGGGACAGGTACAGTTATTCCAGTGACTATGAGATTGTGACAAAGTTAAAATCATTCAGCGATAAATACGGTGTCTGCCTGTTGGTGGTTCATCATACCCGCAAGTTAGAGTCCGAGGACAGCTTCGATATGATTTCCGGCACAAACGGACTTCTCGGTGCGGCAGATGGGGCGTTTATCATGCACAAGAAAAAGCGCACGGACAACACGGCGGTCATGGATATAGTGGGGCGTGACCAGCCCGATCAAGAGCTTACGATAGAGTTTGACCGTGAACAGTGCATTTGGAAATTTCAGAAAGCGGAAACAGAACTTTGGAAACAGCCGCCCAATCCATTACTGGAAGCAATCAACGAATTTCTGACAGGGGAAGTGCAGGAATGGGAGGGGACGGCAACGGAACTTCTGAAACAGTTGCCGGATATGCAGTTATCAGCAAATGTGCTTTCCCGGAGATTAAATGTTGTGAACAGCCAGTTGCTTAATGACTATGGCATTTTCTATGACAACAAGCGGGGGCATGAGAGAAAAATCATTCTGAAACGGTTAGAGCAGAAAGAGTAAAGTGCGACGATATGCGTCGGTTGCGACGGTATTTTTGATAGCGGGGCGGTATAGAAAATATCGACGCTATCGACGCAAACCGACGCATGGGGGAGCAGTAAAGCGGCGGGTAGCCGTCCACCGTCCGCAGGACGGAAAGCCCCCGGCAGGGCGCAAAGGCACTTTTGATAGAGCGTAGCCTGTCGAAAGTGCTTTTGCGTTACTTTCGCAGAAAGTAACAAAGGCTATGCGCCGTATCCGGTGCTTATTACCCAATAGGGAGAAAGGAAAATTTATTGAAGCGGACAATCAGCGTTATGACAGGGAAAGGCTCTGTCAACCATAACAGCAGAAAATTCCATGCAAAGAACACTGACCCGGAGCGGAGTTGTCTGAATGTGGAATACTGCAACGAAAATATCAAAGACGTATACCACGAATTATTTGATGAAGCACTTGCCCGGTACAATGAGAAGCAGACCAGAAGTGACCGCTGTATTGATGATTACTATGAGAAAATTTGTTCCAGCAAACAGGAGAAGCCATTCTATGAGATTATTTTACAAATTGGGAATAAAGACGATATGGGGGCAAAGACAAAAGACGGACAGCTTGCGGCAGAAATACTTGACGAATATATGCAGGATTTTCAGCGGCGCAATCCCACATTGAGAGTGTTTTCGGCACATCTCCATATGGACGAAGCAACACCACATCTGCATATAGATTTCATACCTTATACGACTGGAAGCAAAAGAGGGCTTGAAACAAGAGCATCATTAAAAAAGGCACTGGCAGAACTCGGCTTCAAAGGCGGTACAAGGAGCGAAACGGAACGTAACCAGTGGGTAGCGGCAGAGAAAGAACGGCTTGCAGATATTATGTTACAGCATGGCATTGGATGGGAGAAAAAGGGAACACATGAGAAGCATTTGTCGGTACTTGATTTTGAGAAGCAGGAGCGGCAGAAAGAAGTTGCAGAACTGGAACAGACAATCTCCGGCAGTAAAAAGGAATTAGCCGATATTCTTCATCAGCAGATAGCGGCAGGGCAGGAAACGGAGCAGATACGGAAAGAAGGCGAAGCAATCCGGCAGGAAGTGTCGGAACTTACCGCAACAAATCATCTGCTGAAAGAGCAGACGGAAACGCTGACAGAGGATAAAGAAAAGCTGTTATCCGAAAATGAAAACTTGGAGAAACAGCAGAAAAAGTTACAGCAGGAAATAAATAAAATGGTACAGTCAAAGGAAGTCATGGAGCGCAATATACACGCCTATGATGAAGATGTGAAATGGCAGTTGGCAGAGCCAGGGGTATTGATGAGCGCAAAGAATTATCGGGATAAAAAGGCACTCCCGCTTGTAGAGAAATTGAAAGAGGTCGTTAAAAATCTGACTATCAAATGTGTACAGCTTACGGAGCAAAGCCAGAAGCTGACCGCCAAAATGGACGGGCAACAAAAGCAGATTAGCCGCTTGACGGATAAAGTCATGGAGCAGAGCAACACCATAGACCGATTGCAGGAAAAAGAGTCTGATTTGGGGCGTTTGGAGCGTCATTTCGGCAGGGAACAGGTGCAGTCGATAGTGGAACGGTCAAAGGTATTGGAACAGGCAGAAAGGGCAAATAAACGCCCGAAACGTGCCTTTGAAATGAGCCGAT
>BLLW01000018.1 GCA_011959285.1 Lachnospiraceae bacterium
GAAATCCGATTTTGAGAGGAGACTTGAACCATATATGTTGTCCGCCTGCGCAGTCATAGCCTCCAGTCCCTTCTCCCTCCACACGTTCCCTCTCTCCTGCCCACATAACTTTATCTCTCAATTCTATTCTTATTGACAAAAAGTCAGTAAGCATTATAATAAAATTAGCTGTAACCAGCTGTGAAAGAAGGAAATAACATGCCGAAAAGAATCAACGACACCAAACTGCGGAAACAGCAGATCCTTAAATCTGCCCGAAAGGTCTTTTTAGAAAAGGGTTTTCAGGGAGCTACCATAGATGACATCGCCAAAGAGGAAGGTGTTGTCCGAGGAACGATTCTGTACCACTACAAGAACAAAGAACATCTGATGGAGGCGGTGCTGGAGGACGATAAGGAAGCACTTGCGCCGCTCCTTACATCCCTTGTAACGCAGCACGAGATACCGGTTATAAAGCGCATCGATAAGATGTTTGCGCTGTGTGAGGAATACATTGTAAATGAGAGGGAAGAAACTGGGCAATACAAGGAAAATGCAGCAGAAACAAGGTTTTTGTTGGATCAGATGCGTCTTAAGAACTTCTACCGGCAGGCGGAAGAACTGGCGGCACTCTTGGAAGAGGGAGCGAAAACCGGAGAACTGGTTGCGGAGAACCCCATGATACAGGCAGCATCTGCCATGTTTGCCGTATTCGGAATAACAGGAACCGATATTTCACCGAAGGAGCTAAAGACAGAACTGCAGATTATCAAGGAGCAGTTGCTTTCCTCCTGTGGAAATGATAGATAAACAAAAGCGGCTAAAGAAAAGGAGAAGATGTATGAAACGAATGATGGCATGGATGGTGGCATTTTGTCTGATCGCAACGTGCATCCTTCCGGTTCGGGCAGCAGAGACGAGCGGAACGGATTTATTT
The DNA here is from genome assembly GCA_011959285.1 of Lachnospiraceae bacterium. GTDB lineage: Bacteria > Bacillota > Clostridia > Lachnospirales > Lachnospiraceae > Suilimivivens. Next base: position 917 of record BLLW01000018.1, read on the forward strand.
GGAACAACACAGAATAATGCAGATGCAGACAGCCAGCAGAATGAGAACAACCAAGAGACAAGGACCCAGGGGGAAGAGGACCGCATGGCAGGCACCAGTCCTTCTGTCTGGAACCTGCCGGAGGGAAATGGGCAGGAAAATAATGGAGAAAGTGATTCGGGACCAAAGGAGGGGGCTCAGGCTACAGCAGAGACAGGACCTCAGCCATCCGCTTTGGCAACGCCAATGGCAACACCAATGGCAACACCCCAGGCGGTTACTGAGGCAACGCCAGAGACAACGCCAATGGCATCCGCTTCGGCGACTCCAGAGGTGATGACTTCGGCAACGCCAATGGCAACGTCCTCGGCAGCGCCGATGATGACGCCCTCTGCATCGCCCTCGGCAACACCCACAGCATCACCGATGGCAACGCCGTTCTCTGCGGTTGACGGAAGCTGGAATGACAGGCAGGTTTCAGGGGATGTGAGAGGCGGCATCGAGGTCATTCTGATGAATGCCCTTCCTATTGATGAAGGCAGCAGGATTACGCTGACGGTGACATTAGAAAATGAAGACGAAAGGGAAGTGGTGCTTGAGCGCAATGCACAAAAGCACTTGGTTTCCTTTGATGATCTTCTGCCCGGAACTTATCATCTGAAAATATCCGAGAATGAAAGCAGTCAGCCCGGCTTTGGTTTCCTTACCTATGAACAGGATATCGAAATCAAAGGAGAGATCAGGACGGCAGAGATTTATACAGGATTTGTGGAACTGGACGGTGTTGCCTATACAAAGGATGCACCCCACCCCGGTGTCATGCTGATTGGGGATGTCAACCGGGACGGAAAGATTGATGCGTCTGATAAGGACGCTATCATGGAAGCTATAAGCAGGGGAACGAACGGTGCGCTTGCAGGAGATCCCGCACAGAATCTGACAGACTTAAATAAAGATGGCAAAACGGACCTTGTGGACCTGCAGTACTATACCAACAGCAGGGCAAGGATGAACGAGGGGGCAGATACGGCAGCCTCTTTATGCAGCAGGGTTTCTCCCGGCGCTGTACAGGTAAATGTCAATACCGGCAGCACCCAGATTATAGGGGATGTGGCGGACCTTTTGAAGGATAATGACAGTCTGGTAAGACTGAAGAGTATAGACGGATCAGATATTTCAGAAACTTCACCGGTGGAGATCGGTTTTAATCTTACCAGCGAAGATGGTCAGTCCCAGAGCGTAGAGCAGATTACGGTTGCCATGGGTGAGAATGCCATTGAGAGCGGTGTGCTCATGGTGACGACGGCGGATGAATCCGATCCTGTGCAGTTGGAGATCAGAGACGGCAGGGTAGAGGCGAAAAGCCGCATGATGGCTGCACGAAAGGAAGAGCAAGAAGGCGTTCTGACCATTGATTTGGGAGGGCAGACGGTGGTCAAAAAGGTGACGCTGGTCATCACAGGATTGAAGCATGGCGGAAATCTGGCTGAGATTTCCAAGGTGGAATTTTTAAATGACTTAGAAAGCCGGATTCCGGCGCCCACTATGAATATACCGGATGGGCTGACTTTGACAGGGGCGAACAAGTCCTTTGAAGTGACGTGGAATGGCCAGGTAAATGTGACCGGTTATGAGGTAAAGATTAGTTATGAAGGGCAAAGCGAGATACGGCGCGCAGCGTCCAATCATTTAGAAGTGAAATCCTTTTTGGGCGGAAGATTGAAAAACGGGGAAATCTATGAGGTAAGCGTGCAGTCTGTAAACGGCACCTGGGTCAGCGGATTTTGTCCCTCTTCCACGGTTAGTCCGGTCATTTCAGGCAAGCCGGACGCACCGGATAATCTGAAAGCAACGGGAGGATACCGCCGCATTTCCCTTACGTGGAAGAACATGGAAGATACGGATTCGTACAATGTTTATTATCGGGCAGAAGGAGAAGAGGCTTACAGTCAGATTACGGGCGTGACTCAGAATCGCCATGTGATTTCCGACCTTAAGGATGAGACCAGGTATGAAATCTATGTGACAGGGGTAAATGAATTGGGAGAAAGCAATCCATCCATTCACTCAGAGGCGCGGACGATCACCATCAAGCCGGCGCAGATGCCTGCTTATAAGCTGATAAATGTATCTAACGGGACAGGAAAAGTGAGCGCACATATTGTAAGTGTGACCCATGGAAGAGGCGCCATGGAGTCCAGTCCTTTGGATACAGATAAAAACAGCGCACTGGGAACGGTGGATAAGGACGCGGCTTCTTACTACCAGGTTCTGGACTGGGACGACGGGGCAAGTTATCCGGCGTCCACCAAGGGACTTCTGTTTACTTTTGATGATTATTATGAAATGAATTATATTGCCTTTGCAGAAGTGGAGGACATTGGTTACTACAGCGGCGCATATGTCTATTATTACGACCGGGAGCACCCGGACGGAGTGGCTGCGCGGAATCTCTCCCTTTTACAAAAGACGGATGTAAACGGAAGAAAGTATTATATGATCAAATTGTCCCAGCCGATTACTGCAAACAAAGTCAGACTGGGATTCACAAGGGGAAATAATCTGAGAGACATTGTAATCTCAGAAGTGAACTTCTATTACTATGACAGTCTGGAAAACGATATTCTTGCACTGTATGCAGACGACCTGCACACCATGTTAAGACCGGATGTGACGCAGGCTTCTATCGACGCCCTGCAAAAGCGTCTGGATACGAAGGATGAAAAGAGTGGGGAATACCATCCTGAAAGGGAGATGCTCCAAAGAGAACTGGATAATGCCAGAGGACTTTTATCATCCGAATTTCAAGGCGTGGTGGAGATTCATGCAGAGATAACCGCGGCAAAAGACAGGCATTTGGGATTCGGCGGTCTGAATGCGTGGCAGCCCCTTGGGGTCACCGCCTATGAGGGAGAGCAGATCGTGGTTTATGTGGGGCACAATCAGTTAAAGACCGGCTCAAACGCGGCGCTGAAGCTGATTGCCACCCAGTATCATGCGGAGGCAGGAGCGTTTGCCACGGAGGTGGCAAGCTTAAAGGTGGGGCGCAATGAAATCACCATACCTGCCATCCAGAGCCTTGCCTGTGAAGGGGGAGGCGCCCTCTATGTCCAGTACACCGGCAATAATGCAAATGACCGGTATGCGGTGCGGGTAAGCGGCGGCGCAAAGGAACCGGTGCTTAATCTTTACGGTGTCACAGATTCTGCCAAGCGGATGGAGCTGATCACCTCTTATGTGAAAGAGTTAGAAGACCATGTGGCAGCGCTGGAGGAAAAGCATGGGCAGATCCATGAAGGGACAGAAGCAGGAAATAAAGTGAACCGCAGCTTTGATAAGCAGAACTGTATTCTCGGTGCAACGGATATTATGCTGGATCAGATGATGCTGTCCGTATCGGCGGAGCAGATTCTTGCAGGACTTGGAAAAGGCTCCACCGAGGAGCGTGTCCAGCGCCTTTCAGAGTCTCTGCAGGCGATGGAGGATATGATGACGCTGTTCTATCAGCACAAGGGGCTGGGGAGCGGTTCTTCTGTGCCAGTGACGGATCAGATGCCGGCACAGCATCTGAACATACGTTATATGAGGATGTTTGCCGGGGCGTTTATGTATGCTGCCGGAAATCATATCGGAATCGAATGGGGTTCTGTGTCGGGGCTGGCTTCGGCAGTGCCTGTGCAGGCGGATGAAAAGGGCAGATACATAAGCGGCAGATATTTTGGCTGGGGAATCAGCCACGAGATCGGACACAACATTAACCAGGGAAGTTATGCCATAGCGGAGGTGACGAATAATTACTTTGCCCAGCTGACCAAGTCTGAGGACAGCAACGATACGGTACGGTTCAGCTATGATAAGGTCTATGAAAAGGTGACGTCCAACACAGTGGGAAAACCGTCCAATGTGTTCACCCATCTTGCCATGTACTGGCAGCTGCACCTGGCCTATGACAGAGACTATAATTACAAGACTTACGACAGCTATGAGCAGCAGCAGGCGAATCTGTTCTATGCAAGAGTAGACTCTTATAGCAGAGATCCCTCCCGCGCAAGAGGCAATCTAAGGCTGGACGGAGGAAGCGACCAGAACATCATGCGCCTTGCCTGCGCAGCGGCGGAAAAAGATCTGACGGAGTTCTTTGTGCGATGGGGTCTGGTCCCCGATGAGACCACCATCAGCTATGCGAGCCAGTTTGAGAAGGAAGAAAGAGCCCTGTATTACCTTACAGACAATGCAAGGGTATATGAGATGGAGCATGGCGTTACGGGCTCCATCAAGGGAAGCGATGTGATCGGTTCCGACAGCACGGCAAAGACAGACGGCAGAGTGCCCAATGAAGTGACGATCTCCATCAAGAGCACGGCAAACCCGGAGGTGGTGTTGGGATATGAAATTGCGCGGTATCACTATGAAGACGGCATGCCGGTGCGGCAGGTAGTTGGATTTACCACGGGAACGACTTATGTGGATCATATTTCCACGATTAATAACAGAGTCATGACTTATGAGGTGACGGCGGTGGATCAGTTTGGCTATCGCTCCAACAGCCGGAAAATCGGCGACGTGAGAATTTCTCATGACGGCAGTCATGACAAGTCTATGTGGACTTTGACAACGAATATGCTTTCTGTAAGCGATGTACAAGGAGAAGCAGCAGAAGAAGATCCTTGTGCGCCTGTTCCTACGCCTGGGGTTTATAAAGTGATTGACAATGATTATAAGAGTGATTACGAAGGGCTGACGCCGGGAAGCGATGCTTATGTTTTGATTCAGACCAATCAGGTGCTTCAGGTATGCGGATTAAAGTATACCGTCAAGTCGGGTGCGCCAATCGGCGACTATGTGATTGAAGTGAGTACCGATGGAAGTACATGGACTACGGTAAAGACCGGAAAGTTTGAAAATACGGCTGGAAGCCAGACGGTTTATTTTGAAAATGCCCAAAAGGATCACTGGGTATGTACTTATGATGCGGCTTACGTGCGGCTGAAGGCGCCGGGGCAGACGAGTATGTGTATGGCAGAACTGGATCTATTAGGACCTTCCGGTGACAGCATTTCCTTTGGCATCAAGGAAGGCAGCACACAGGGGGCAGTGGGAATTTTAAATGAGGATTACACCTATGCCCCGGGCAAAATAATCCCTAAAGATTCCTTAATCTTTACTGGAAGCTATAAGGGAAATCCCGCCTATAATGTGGTGGTTCTCTATGATGAAAAGGGCGATATCGTGGGAGGCGTGGATGAGGAAAATGTGTTGAAATCAGAGCAGATCATTCTTGCCAAGGTACCTGAAAACGGAATGCTGGGAGAAGTCAGCGACGGAATATGGATCTACTGGATCGAACCGGATCGGATTCCGAACGACCTAAAAGGAAGCGTAGTTCGGGCACAGTTATACCGTGTGGATCATGCGCTTACCAATGAGGGGCAGAGGCTTGTAAGCGATACTTTACCTTTACAGATTCCATACACGCTGGAACAAATTACGATAAGCAAATAGAGAGACGCAAGAGTATACGAGTAAATGGCAGGTGATAGGAAGTGAAGCGGATTCAGAAGAAATTATATATGGGATTGGCTGTACTGGGATTGCTCGTCCCGTCGCAGGTATATGCGGCGGGACAAGACCTGGTAGATTTAAGCCAGGACGGGTCTGATGTAGGCGTTTTTATTGAAATGAGCAATGCGGTTGAAGAAAAGATAACTGCTGTTTCCATCTCGCTGAATGTAAGCACCCAGGGGCAGGAGAAAGTGAATGTGGATTTTGAGTTTTCTCCCGAATTGAGCGGCAAAGAGCATGGTTTTGTGTATAATGAGGAAACAGGAAGGCTGGATATCTATGCAGCCTCGGCGGACCGGTTGTTTCAAGAAGAACAATTGAATTTAGGAAAAGTCAAAGTCACGCCTGTGGATGCAGACAGAACGGTTTCGGCAGATATCAGTTATTGTCCCAACTCTTTTCAGACGGCAAACGGTTCCTATGGGGATAAGACGCCGGTGGTGGAAAAAGAAGTAACACCTGTAAATGTACAGGTGGGCAGTGGAGTGCCTACGCCTACTCCCGGTACAGATACGCCGGGAAATCATCCGGGGACAGAACCGGGAGATAATGAAGGCGGCAGTCCGGGAAATCCCGGCGTCAAACCGGGCGGCAGCCAGCAGGGAGGCTCCCATGATGATAACCGCAATGAGGGGTTGTATGATGAGACGACCCAGTTCGTGAACAACCCTGCAGACGCCCAGGTAATTCCTAACGAAATCGTTAAGGGTAATGTTGACACGAAACTGGCAGACCTGACGGTGAAAGCGCCTGCTGCAATTAAGACAGGATCCGGCGGGGCTGCCGGACAGATAAAAACAAGCGGGAACGTGTCTGTGGTGGCGCCTTGGGATGGTCCGTCCAGTATTCTTGTATCCAAGGAAGAAAATGAGTTTCTCACAGGAAGCCAGCCAGAAGACCTTTTGGGAGAGGCGGCAGGAGAAGCGTCTGCAAAAGATGATAATGTTGAAGAAATCGTGCTGGATCAGGAAAAAGGCGGCGCAGTAGATACACAAGGGAATAAGACGAAAAAACTGCTGATCATTGCCGGGGCAGTCTTAGCGGCAGGTCTTTTGATAGGAGGAGGTATCCTCTTCTTTATCGGAAATAGGGATCAAGTGCCTGCAAGCGGAAAGAGAAAAAGAAAGAAAAAGCGGCGCAGGGCAAGAAGAAAACCGCCGGAACGGAAAAAGAGAAGACGACCTGTGCGTAGATTATAGAAAGATTTTTTTGGCTTGCAAAATTGACGTATTTAGAACCAAAATTAGCAAAGAAAAAGCAGGATCAATATGATATAATGAATTGGGTTATATGAAATTTCACAAAAGGAATGATGTTTATGAGAATAGCAGTCTGTGATGACTGCCAGGAGGATGCATTGTCCCTAAAGAAATTTTTGGGAGGGCATGAAGTCAAGGTGTATTCCGATGCAGAGGAGCTTCTTATTGATATAGCAAATAAGAACATGCGGTATGATCTGTATTTGTTGGATATTTATCTGGGAAAATCTATAGACGGAATTGAATTGGCAAAGGAGCTGCGCAAGGAGCAGGAAGAGGCGGTCATCTGCTTTGTTTCCACCAGCGATGATTTTTATCGGGAGGCTTATGACCTTTATGCAGTCCAATATCTGTTAAAGCCCGTGAAAGAGGAGACGCTTAGGCGGCTTCTCGATAAGGTATCAAAGAACCTGTTAAGGAACAGGGAGCAGAAGCTTTCTTTTCAATCCCGCGGTCAGGCGGGAAGCATTCCCTACAGTAAGATTTTGTATATCAGCAGCAGGGAGCATACACTTAATATTTATTGCACGGATGGGACGGTGAAAGAATGCCAGGGGAGGCTGAATGAGTTGGCAATGCAGGTGTGCGGCAGCGTATTTATGCGCTGCCACCAAAGTTTTCTCGTCAACATGTACCATGTAGATAATTTGAAAGGCGCGGAGTTGATTGCTGCGGGGCACTATATTCCTGTGTCAAGGCGTTATTATGCCGATGTGAAAAAGCGATATCAGGAGATCTTGTTTGAGGAGGTGGATTGATGAGATGACATTACTTAGGGATTTATCCGTACTGTGGTCCCTGTTTCATATATTGATTCTGTTTATGCTGCTGTATCGATCCCGTTATGCCAGAAAAAAGACGTTTCTTCTCACAGGAATCTTTATGGGACCGCTTATTCTTTTGAACATAGCCGGAGTGGCGCTTTATGGAGTAGAGTTTATGGGAAAGGTTTTTATACTGACCTGTACTCTGCCGAGTTTGTTGTTTTTCTGGTTTATTTCAAAGGACAAAAAGGGGAGATTTCTCTTTACCTTCTGTATGGCGGATACGGTGGCATATTGGATTATTGCAGTGACCAATGTGCTTGATTTTTATTTTGGTGGTCAGATGTATCTGCTGATGTTCTTCGGGAGGCTGGTGTTATTTCCTCTTGTAGAATGGATTGCCGTCCGCCGCTTGAGAAAACCATATCTGGAACTTCAGGAATCTGTGGCGAGCGGCTGGGGCGTCTTTGCAGGGATGACTGCCCTATATTATCTTCTTCTTGCTATTTTTGCAAATTTTCCGGTGATCATTACTGCAAGGGCACAGGAACTTCCTGCTTTTATTCTGATTCTTATTCTGATGCCTATGACATATGCTGTCATTTTTACAGCCCTGTACAGGCAGCTGCTGCTCTACCGCAAACAGCAGAGCGAGCGTATTTTGCAGGAGCAAAAGAACAGGCTGGAAGCACAGCTTGAGAATCAACAGCGTATTCGGAAGATGAAACATGATATGAAGGGACATACACTCACCCTTTCAGGGCTGCTTGCGGCAGGAAAGATGAAAGAAGCGCAGGAGTATCTGAAGGGCGTGGAAATGGAGATGGATGTCCTGCAGAGAGAATTTTGCGCGAACCCGTATCTCAATGCGGTATTTGTCCATTTTTCCCAGAAGTTCCAGGAGTTGGAGGCAGGGTATAGGATGGATATACAGATTGGAGAAGAGGAACTGCCTTATATGGAACTTTGCCAGATACTCTCCAATGGATTGGAAAATGCCTGCGATGCTTTGAAAGCGCTTGACAGAAAAGAGCGGGATATTTCCTTGCAGATGAAGTACAGTCGGGATTATCTTGTCATAAGAATTAGAAACCGCTGCCGGGATGAGCTATATGTAGAGAAAGGAATACTGCCCGCCACCGATAAGGATGGGTATGATCATGGCTTTGGGCTTGTGACGGTGCAGGAGGCAGCAAAGCGGTGCGGCGGAGAAATGTTCTGTTATACAGAAAATGGATATTTCGTACTGGATGTGATGGTACAAAAAAATGAAAAAGCATCATAGTGAATAGGAGAAGGAGACTTACGATGAAAAGTTTTTTACAAAACGGTTATTCATTTATATGCTTGGGGCATTTTTTGTAACGATTGCGGCGATATTTTTACTGCAGACTGTCATTATCCAAAGAAGCAATTCGCTATCCAGTCAGGATAAACTGGTGGCTGTAAAAGAAATACTGGCGGGCAATGAGGAGAATGTAAAGAGGCTGACAGATAATCTTGGCGAGGATAATCTTGCCAAGACGAGAGCGTTTGCGGATCTGCTTGCGGAGGATCCGGCGATTGCACGCGATACAGGTAAATTAAATGAGATCAAGGACAGGCTGATGGTAAATGAGTTACATATTATTGATGAAAAAGGAATTATCACCAGCAGCACCATAGATGCCTATGTGGGATTTGATATGACAAGCGGAGAACAGTCGAATGCGTTCATGGTAATCGTTGACGATCCTTCCATTGAAATCGTACAGGAGCCTCAGGTAAATGTGGCGGAAGGCGTGGTGGTGCAGTATATCGGAGTTGCCAGAACCGATGCCAAGGGACTTGTACAGGTTGGCGTACAGCCGGAAGTTCTGGAAAATATGCTTGCCAGTACGGAAATTGATAAAGTTTTGGGAGATGTTGATTTTGGAGAGACAGGATATGTTTATGCCATAGATGCAGGCGATGGAACAATACTGGCACATAAAGATGCCTCGCTGGTAGGAACGTCTGCCGTGGAAGCAGGATTTCCGCAAAACTATGTCGGAAGCGGAAAAGCTGTAATCAATGGCGAGAAGGGGTATTATCAGGCAGAAGAATATGAAGGACAGATTATCGGCACATTTATGCCGGCGGGGGAATATTACGGAGAGCGCCGCAATCAGACTTTCGTGTTTACCGTCAGCATGATCATTATTTTTGGCGTACTGCTATTTATGATAAATCGATTGGTTGACAGGAAGATTGTGCAGGGAATCAACCGTATTTCCGATGCGATGAAAGATATTTCAAACGGGAATTTTGCCATTTCTGTAGATGAGCAGGAAAATCCTGAATTTTCCCAGTTATCGGACAGCATCAACAAAATGGTGGGAAGCATCAACAAAAGCATGACAGAGAATGACGAACTGTTGGAGCGCCAGAAAAGGGATATGGACGTAAACCGCACGCTGATTCAAAATATAAGAAAAGTCTGTACAGATTTAGAGCAGGTATCGGGAGAAACCCAGGCGAATGCTGACAACATTTACCATGGAACGGGAGAGCAGGAAGAAGCGGTGCAGGATTTGAAGCAGATCATGAACCGGCTTACAAAAGAATTAAGTAACAGTGCGGATGTGTCAGGAAATGTGATGGTGGAAACCGAAAATATGGTAGCCAAAATCATGGATACCCAATCCCAGATGGATTTGCTTAAGGAGTCTATGCAGAAAATTACGGATATGTCTATGGCAATCGGAACAATCATCAGCGAAATCAATTCTATTGCGGAGCAGACCAATCTGTTGTCGCTGAATGCATCCATCGAGGCGGCAAGAGCTGGAGAAGTGGGCAAGGGATTTGCCGTCGTGGCAATGCAGGTGGGCGAATTGGCAGCCAGAAGCGCCCAGGCGGCAAAGGAGACGAACGAACTGATTACCAATTCGATCAATGCAGTTGAGAACGGAAAGGATATCACTGACCAGACCGTGAGAGCATTCGGCGTTGTTGTGGAAAACATGGAAAAGGCAAGTAAGGATGTGAAAGAGATCACGGATATGGTGAAAGGAAACGTAGATATTGTGGCAGATGCGGTAGACAGAATGGGAAGGATATCTGATGTGGTGGAAAAGAACGTACAGATTTCCAGAGACACGAAACAGGTATCTTCCAATATGGCGGATGTCGCAGGAAAGTTGTTAGAATTGGTGGAAGAAAAATAAGCGGAAGTAAGCGGTAACAATTTTATAAAGATACGATTAGACAAATCCCGGTTTTTTGTGTTGCGGCACAAGAAGCCGGGATTTGTTGTGTCACAGACAGGTAATATACAAAGATATCAAGGCAGGTGTAGGGCAGATACTGGGCTCATTGTCCCAGAAAAAAGGAATAGAAATTATAGAAGCAGAATACTGCCCGGATCACATCCATATGCTGGTAAGGATACCACCCAAATACTCAGTGTCAGAAATAGTAGGGTATTTGAAGGGCAAAAGTTCCCTAATGATATTTGAGAAGCATGCGAACTTGAAATATAAGTATGGGAACAGGCGTTTCTGGTGCAGAGGATATTATGCAGATACAGTGGGGAAGAACACAGCTGCAATCAAAACATATATCCAGAACCAGTTGAAAGAAGATTTAGAATACGACCAGATGTCCTTGGTAGAGTATATCGACCCGTTTACGGGTGAGCCGGTAAAGAAAAACAAGAAATCCCTTATGGGGCTGCGCCGGAAGAGGTAAGCACTGAAAGAGCCCCTAGAAGGGGCAGAGCAGGCTGCCGGCTAAGCCGGTAGTTCTGACCTGTGATACAATGAAAGAATCTCTAAAATCTCTAAATGAATGAAGATTTTATAGATTAGTGGTTCTTTAAGTGCTATAATTAAATGAAATTGCCAATTTCCCAATTATGCTGGGGAGAATAAGGTAAACGGAAGCGGAGAGGAGACCAGTAAAAAGCCGCCTATGTTAATATTAGAAAGGCGTTGAAAGCTAATCGCAAGAATAGACAGTTCAAATGAATAGTAAAAGCTCATAACATATGCCATGGAAATGCCAGTATCATATATGATAATACAAAATTTAACTTCGCTCTTTAATGATACTTTTTCAACAAGAGTTCTTGTAAGCAAGATTGCAGAAAAAATGAAAGTATATGGTTTATGGGAGACATTTGTAACAGATTCATTTGAGGAGTATATTGATAATCTTGTAGTTAATACGGATTTTGAGCTGGATGATAATGATTTGTTTCAAGAGGAATTTTTCTAACTAATATTATTGTGAAAATCATTTGATAATATACTTAGTAGAACTGGCATGGAAGGAAGTGCGTTGATGAAAACATATCTATGGATTGAAGACAGAAAGGAGAAATCCAGTTATATATTTTGGCAGACATTTATGGGACAGCTGTGTCCAGAAATAGTAGTAGAAAGCAAGAAAAATAATAGTGAACTGGTGAAAGCAGTTAAGGCGTTAGAGGATAATGAGAATAGATATGTCATAGTATTTGATAACTCTTTCGATAATCCGCAGGTGGTTATGGAGCAGAAACTATTGAGAAAATATGCAAGAAATAGAAGCAATATTCTTCTGCTGGATATGATATGCTTTGAATACATTTTACTTGAGTTCAAGGATTTGATAGAATGGATTTATGCAACAGATGATGAATTTCTAACAAAACGTAAAAACGTAATTATTGCAAGAGAAAAACTTGTAAAAACAATTCAAAATGGAGAAGTGAATTATAAAAATATTCGTGAAATTTTAGAATACAATGAAAATGTCAATAGATACAATGTAGAGCAGTTATCTGCAAAGATTTTGTTTGATTTAACAAGAAATACCGGTTTTGAAGTATCAAAAAGTAATATTGGTGAATGCTGGATAAAATCTTGCTGTGAATGGGGACAACGTATGCCGGATGATATTTGCGGTCTTGATGCAAGTAGACTACAGCTTAAAGAAAAGATGCAGCATATTTGCAAGAGAACAAGTCTTTTAGTGAAATTTCAAAATATTGGCTTGGAGGTGGTATTGTGATAACAATTTTTAAGAATAAAAATGATATTCCGCAGGATATTGAATATGTAGAATTAAACGATATTTATTTTAATCAAAATACCGCACGCAGGCTTGACGACAGAGCCCCAAAGATTATTGGAATAATTGATGAGGCGAAGTTGATCAGCAAGTACAAAATATGCTCTAAATTTAACGATATTGTTTTGGACGTTGATAAGTTATCAGCCGGCTGCAAAACGGTACTAAATGTACTATATAATCCAGACAAAGTGTTTTGCCTGAAGGAATGTGGAAACAATGCATTGGAGTTGCTATATAAACTCGAGGAAGGTAATGTTTATAGTGACTATGCGCTGATTCCTTTTGAAATGGCAGCAGTGAGTGTGCAAACTTCTTCGGGAAAGAAAGAAATATGTGATTATGAAGAATTAAAGGAGTGGTGGTGTCATGAAGAGTAAGCCAATCGTAATTGAGCATTTTTCCACAGAACATACCTCGTTTATTTTAGATTTTGAATTTACGAATAATATCACAATATTGACGGGAGATTCCGGAACAGGAAAAACGGTATCTTTTTCATTTATAAAGGAGTGTATGGCACTGAATCCCGATATTGTCTGTTTAAATTATTTAGATTATCAGAAGAATATTGGTGATATTATTAGAAATTCAGAAAAAAAGTTGATAGTGATTGATAATGCGGACATACTTTTGGATGATGACACAAGAAAGTACATTGCACTTGATGATAAGAATCAGTATTTGATAATTGGCAGAAATCCGAAGAATCTGTTTGCTACGAAAGAAAATTTCTTTGAACTTGTGAGTGAAAGGCAGGGGGAACAGACAGTACTGAGGATTAAGGATTATTTGTAATATAGGACATGTAAGGACAGTGGCAGGTCATTATGGATTTAAGCGAACATTAGTCAAATCTATGTTAAATCGAAAGGAGAAGCGATTATGAGAGTTGCAGTTACTTATGAGAATGGAGAAATTTTTCAGCATTTCGGACATACGGCACAGTTCAAGTTTTATGACATTGAGAATGGTGAGATTACATCCACGGAAGTTGTGGATACCAACGGCAGCGGTCATGGAGCATTAGCAGGTATGTTAAGTGCAATGAAAGCAGATGTGCTGATCTGCGGAGGAATTGGAGGCGGCGCTCAGACGGCATTGGCAGAGGCAGGAATCAAGCTGTATGGAGGCGTTTCCGGTGATGCGGATAAGGCGGTAGAGGCTTTTATGGCTGACAGCCTGACTTTTGATCCAAATGTTCATTGTGATCATCACGGTCATCATCATGGTGAAGACCATCCTTGCGGAGAGGATAAGCATGGCTGTACAGGAAATGGAGGAGGATGTTAAATGAAAGTATTCCTATTGCCTATGTGAATATATTCATCATAGGTATTTGCTATTTAAAAAATCATGAGATAAACTAAACTTAACCAAACAATAAGAAGGAAGGCGTTCCGGATGAAAAGGTTTTGTGTTTATCTTATGGTTTTTTTTATGTCTATGATGCCGGGCGGCTGTAGAAACGGTTTTTCTTCCTTGGAAATTATCAAAAGTGTTGAACATAAAAATGGAGGACAGAAGTTATGAGAAAATTGATTACAGGAAAGCAATTCGACGAGGAGCGCGCATTGTATAATCTGAAACAGGCAGATGTGAATCAGTGTGTATTCGCAGGACCCGCGGACGGAGAGTCGGCGCTAAAAGAGGCAAGGGATGTTTGTCTGCACAATTGCAGCTTTTCACTGCGCTATCCACTTTGGCATGTGAAGGGGTTTACCATGGCAGATTCCACAATGGATGAGAAAACGCGCGCCGCCATCTGGTATGCAGAGGATGGCGTCATTACGGACAGTAAATTAGAAGGAATTAAAGCTGTGCGTGAATGTTCCCGTATCCGGATGGAACGTTGTGATGTGGAATCGCAGGAGTTCGGCTGGAAGTCGCAGGGCATTACACTGATAGATACAGATATTGTCTCCGAATATCCTTTTTTTGACAGCCGGGATGTGAAATTGACCAGCGTTAAAATGAAGGGCAAATATTCTTTTCAATATATGGAGAATCTGGAGATTACAGACAGTGAACTGGATACAAAAGATGCTTTTTGGCATAGCAAAAATGTGACGGTCAGGGATAGCATCGTGAAGGGGGAATACTTGGGATGGTTTTCAGATGGTCTGACCTTGATTAATTGCAGGATTATCGGCACGCAGCCTTTATGCTATTGCAAGAATCTGAAATTAATAAACTGTAGGATGGAAGATACTGATCTGGCATTTGAATATTCTGATGTGGAGGCTGATGTACGCGGGCACATTATTTCAGTAAAAAATCCAAAATCAGGAATGATTATGGCAGACAGTGTGGGTGAGATCATTCGGGAGAATCCGGTAATGGAATGCACTGGGGAAGTGATGGTCAGGGAAAAGAATAAGAAGTAGGAGGACAAAATTTGAAAATCTTTGAAGTGAAAGATAGAACCACATCGCTGATAGAGCAATTATTAAAAGTGTGGGAAAGTTCTGTAAAAGCAACACATCTTTTTCTATCAGAGAACGAAATAGAAAACATTAAGAAGTATGTGCCGCAAGCGTTAAAAGAAATACCTTATTTAATCATTGTAGAAGACAAGAACCAAATTCCTGTCGGTTTTATGGGGATTGTAGAGCAGCATCTTGAAATGCTCTTTCTTTCTCACGAAGAAAGGGGGAAAGGATTAGGCAAAGAATTGCTTAAATATGGGATAGATAAATATTCGGTTAATGATTTGGCAGTGAATGAACAAAATCCTCTTGCAAAAGGTTTCTATGAACACATGGGGTTTGAAGTTTATAAAAGAACAGAGTGTGATGAGCAAGGTAATCCGTATCCACTTTTGTATATGAGATTAGTATAGATGATTGCCCGTACTTTTGAATAAATTCCTGTCGGCAGACCAACAAAGAAAGGATACATATATGGAAGGAAGATTAGCAGCATTTATTATTTGGACAATAATGGGCGTATTATTTATTGTAATGGGCATTTATGATTTTAATTCCAAGAAAGCAAAACCTTTTGGCTTTTGGGCAAATGCTGAAGCAGCACCCATAGAAGATGTGAAAGGGTATAATCGTGCTTTGGGCATATTGTGGTGCGTGTATGGTGTATTGTTTATCATAATTGGATTGCCTTTATTAGATGGGCAGAATTCGGGTTTGATCATTATACCTATATTGGGCGCGCTGCTTATTAGTATTGTGGCTATGGTAGCGTATGTAGTAGGTATTGAGCCCAAATACCGCAAAAAGAAATAATCGGAGTTTCTTTATATTTGAAAGGAGCAAATCGCATGGAAGCTACAGTTAAGAAAAATTATGCGGAAACCTTGGAACAACACCAGATAGGAGTAAGGCAGTGTGTGATGAATGGGGTAAGACAGACGAGAGAAGGAAAGACGAAAGATTTTAACACAGTTTGTGACAGATTGGAGAAAAAATATATAAGTGCAAAAGTATAAAATAAAATATCTGACTTGGCAGAATCGGGAACCAAATAATAATCAGGGAATAGGAACCTGTCAGACCGTAGAAAATGCCACCCAGTCAGAAATAAGGACGATAAAAGGAAGTACGGAAAAACAAAATATTTTCAGTACCTTCCATCTTCCGTTTACCCGGAAGAAACCGGGTCTGATGGAGAAACTAGCCGGGGAGCTGGACGCAGGGCAGATAGCGGAGATGCGGATTGGGCGCAGGTACTCACCTACCTTTGTGAGATTACCTTTACCATAGCATTAACGGTAGGGGCATGTAAGGGTGCACAGTCACTGACGGGCAGGGCATTGGGATTGTAAAAACCGAAATAGGATAAGACCGGGAAGCGGTAGAAGGATACAGAATCCAGCCACACCCGGTAGGAAGGAGACAGATTGATTATTGAGATAAACAAAGACATAGAGAAATATCAGGAGAGCGTGGCAATGGGGCTTATGGCAAAGCAGCTTATAGGGCGGCAGTAAGGAAAGTAAAAGAGAAACAGAAACAGGCACGGAAAGAGCGGATAAAAAACCGGTTGGAAAGCATAATAAAAAAGAAATGATAATTCAACATTTTATCATAGAAATATGAGGGGAACTATGCTATGCTTACAACAGGGCATACGAAAGGGGGAAGATGTATGGCGGGCAAAGAAAGCAGCAGGCCGGTTTATGATGCCGATTCGATAAAAGTAGAAGGGATCGAGCCAACGCCAGAGATGAAGGAACTGCTGGAAAAGGAGAAGAGTGGCGAGATCACAAGGGAAGAGATACGCCAGATGTTTGACAGGGGCTACAGGATGAAACAATAGAAAATTTTTGTTTTAATAATGGTATAGGCATTATCAGGATAAGGGAAGGAGGGAGAACTTATGAATAAGATAAAAATATATCTGGATACATCCGTGATCAGCTACCTTGACCAGAAGGATGCACCGGAGCAGATGAAGGAGACGCAGGAGGTATGGGAGCTTTTAAAAAAAGACCTGTATGAGATATACATTTCTGATGTTGTGGTCTATGAGATTAACAAATGCAGTGGGGAGAAACGAAAAACTCTGTTGGATTATTTAGACCGGATAGAGTATAATATAATTGAGATAGACGAAGGAACAGTGGAGCTGGCTGAGAAATTCATCGACTTTGGATTTTTAAAGAGGAAAAGCTATGATGACTGCCGGCATATAGCGGCGGCAATCCTTGCAGGATGCGATTTCATTATCTCATGGAATTTTAAGCACATCGTGAACGTAAAGACCATCCGTGGGATAAAGGCTATCACCACATATGAGGGATATAAGGATTTAATGATATACCCGCCATCTGCATTATTGGGAGAGGAGGACGAGGACTATGGCAGTGATGATAAAGGAACCGGAGATCAGTGAACGCTTTGACCTGGAGGACATAAGGAAGATACGGACATACAATGCGGCAAGGTACGAGCATATGACACCGGCAGAGATTGTGGCAGACACGAGGGACGGGGCCGCAGACCTTCTGGAAGTTATGAAAAAGCGGAAACTCATGAAAGTATAAGAGGATTAAAACACACTTAAATATAGCTTTTAGGTGTGTTTTTTCATGGAAATATTTTTACCCGGATATTTCCATGTACTATGAAGCCAGCCTGAAATGATTCATACAAAAGCAGAGGTTTATTAGAGGAATAAAAGCTGTATCAATCTACAAAAGAGATCCCATCAAACATATAGAAACCATCAACCGGTCATCTAGACCGGCTATGCGCCACCCTTTGCTTTTCTTGCTGCCCTTGGGCTGTGCGGCGCTGCTCTTATTGGCGCGTCAGTGCTGGAAGCGAAGAAGAACGGGTAAAGCAGTCTAGGGAAAATGCCACCAGATTACAGGAGTTTCAGAGGACGAAGTAAAGAAGAAATTTCGTAAGGAAGCAAGAAGGACAATAACAGGTCAGGTGGATTTAGAGAAGCATAAAAATGATACGGTGGCACAGGTGGTAGAAATGTTTCTGGAATTTGCCAAAGGGGATCTCAAGAAGCAGACACATAGCAGATATTACAGGGCATATGTAAATTATGTGAAAGATAGCAGCTTTGGAAAAATCCCTGCCCGGAAGATTAAGAAGTATCACTGTGATGATTTTATCCGTACCTTGACAAATGGAACAATCGTTTATTCTTATGTATGTCAGATAAAATGCATTGTCAGTCAGGCATTTGATTATGCCTGTGACAGAGAAATTATGAGTTGGAACTTTATGCGGAAGGTAAAAATCAACGAGGACAGATGTAAAGAGCATGAAGATAAGGAACTTGGCGTATGGGAAGATGATGAGATTAATACTTTGCAGTCCGGTTCCATGAATTGCTGGAACAAATGCAGGAAATACCGCAATTCTCCGGCTCTTTTTATTCTTTGTGGCACTGGCTTAAGGCTTGGCGAGCTGTTAGCTTTAAAATGGAGCAAGGTCGATTTTGAACGCAGAACCATCAGGATAGAGAGAACGCAGACAGAGTATACGGACTACGATACCAATTCCAAAATCTATGAGGAAAGCACTCCGAAGAACAAAACTTCCCGCAGAACCATAGTGATCAACGACTTTACATATAAATGGCTGATGGAACAGAAACGCAGGACTAAGCAGGCAGGGATTGAAAGCGAATATGTCATTCCGGCAAACAGTGGAAGGATGGTAAAGGAAAGCAATATTACCAGTACTTTCAAAGCTTTTTGTATTAATGTAGGAGTGGAATATAAGCCATCCCACACCTGTAGAAGAAGCTATGTGACTAACTGTCTGGATAAAGGCATGAAGCTGGCGCTGGTTTCAAGAAACGTAGGGCATAAGAATAAAAGTACAACCTTAAACACCTACTATAAGTGCAAAAACGATTACGAAGACAATCTGGCAATCCAGAATGAAATCTTTAAGATATATGATTTCGACTTTGGCGGTGTGCAAAAAGAACTTGCGTTCGCATAAAGCGTTTCATTTACATTATGCGTAAAAAACATAGTAACTATCAGTGTTTACAGCAATGAAGCAAGTATCATACGAAGTAAAGGAAAACTCTGAAACCCTGATAAACACTGACGTTTTGCGCGCCCCTTGCGAAGCAAGGGCGTGGCAACACTTGGCAACACCCCAAAATCCCTATTTTAAAGCCCTTAAATATAGCGGAAGCCCCTAAAAATGCGGCTTCCGCACTCCTAGGAGCTTCCTTAGGGGAGGATAAGTATTTAATTTATCTGTCGTATATGTGGCATCCCATCGCGGTTGCCCGCGGTGGTAACTCCACGTCATCAAAGGAGGGGGATCCATTGACTAGTAGTATTATTACCCCGCAAATCCGGCTTTATTCATTTCTATCAAAAAAAATTTACAATTCTTGTCATATAGGCTATAATAACAAAGGATGCAGGCGGAATAATCCGGCATCCTTATATTATGAACGATTATATTAAAAATATCTGCGGAAGCGGATAAGGAGGAACGACGTATGGCATTGTTAAAAACATGGCGTGACATGGCTTACTCAGAAACAGCAAATAAGGGAGATCTGCAAAGACTCTGGAGCGCTTATTTCCAGAAGGAAAAGGATATATACGCAGAACTTTTAAAAAATCCCGACGAGGAAGTCAAGGGAACGGTAAAAGAGCTTGCAGAAAAATATAATGTCGATATCATGACAATGACAGGTTTCCTGGATGGAATCAACGAAAGCCTGAAAGAAGAAAATCCAATTGAAGAGATGGAGGAGGACACACAGGTAAGCCTGTTTTTCGACAAGGAACTTTTGTATAAGAACATGGTGGCGGCTGGAGCTGACTGGCTGTATGAACTGCCAGAGTGGGAAGCGATTTTTGATGCGGACAAGCGGAAAGAGCTTTACAGAGAGCAGAAGTCTTCTACCACCATCGTGAAGCCGGAAAAAATCTACCCCAACGATCCATGTCCCTGCGGAAGCGGCAAAAAATACAAAAAGTGCTGCGGAAAGAAGGGCTGATGGAGAGCCGGGTAAAGCAGGCAGTTGCAACATTTGAGGAAGGATATACCTGTGCGCAGTCCGTCTTTTCCACCTATGCGGATCTGTTTGGAATGGACAGGCAGACGGCACTTAAGCTGTCCAGTCCCATGGGCGGCGGAATAGGAAGAATGCGCGAGGTTTGCGGAGCAGTGTCAGCGATGGCACTGCTTGCTGGTTTAAAAGAGGGAAATACAGATCCTGCAAACGAAGAGGGCAAGGAAAAAATCTACCTTCTTACCAGGCAGATGGCAGACAGATTTAAGAAGCAGTTTGATACGATCATATGCCGGGAACTGCTTGGAATCGAAGGAATGGAGGAGAGCGCTAAGCCTTCTGCCAGGACGCAGCAATATTATGAAGAAAGACCCTGCCTTAAACTGATTGCAGCGGCTGCAGACATTATTGAAGAGATGCTGCTTGATCATATAGAAGCAGAATGAATGTCAGGTTTGAACGGAAAAATGTGGAGGCGGCAGAATTTTGAGAAATTTTATCATGTTCCTTTATGTGGATGATGATGTAATTCCTGAACTGGCCGTCAATACAGGTTTTTCCGCCGGCGGGATGCTGGTTTTGACATATCATGACGGTATCTTGGATGAGGCGGTAATCTATAGGTCTGGGCTTGATTATATAGAATGGCGAAGCGGTGGAGGAAGAGGTTTATTATCAAAATCGTTCTGACATTTATGCAAAGGAAAAGGCAAAAGAACCTGACGGCAGGCATTATCTTTGCGATATGCCGGACGATGTTTTGGATGCAAACCCATCTTATGCCGGAAAAATCGGCTTTATTTGTGAATTTGATGAGTGATTTCTATGGAAGATATCTTGATTTTCCCAAGTGATTAGTGTATTATGAGTTTACATAATGTATCGGTAAACGAAGGAAAGGCATGGTATACATATGAAAAGGGAGAGAATTGCAAGTGTGTGCATGGCAGTCTGCCTTGTGCTGGGGATGTTCATGATCCCGATAAATGAATTAACCGTACAGGCGGCGGAGGTGATTGCGACCGTACAGGGAACGGTTTCCTCAGGAACGACTTCTGAATTATTAAAGCTTTCTACTAAAGAAGGAAATATAGAAATCAAGTTAGACAGCGGGACCGATACCAGTGCCTGCAAAATATTACTACCGGGGCAGAATATCAGTGTTTCCGTAGCCCGGGGCTCAGATGAATATCTGCATGCAGTCAAGATTACCAGTGGGACACAGACGGCAGGTGTCACCGTTGATTCATCAAACACAAGTACGATATCAGGAACTATAAGCGATAAGTCGAAGGACGATCTTCTCTATGTGAATACAACGCAGGGGGAGATGCAGATTAAAATGGATGTGACGACCAATATGAGCGGATGTTCGGTGCTTGTAGTGGGAAAGAGTTACAGCATCTGCTGTGCAAGAGGTGCAGACGCTTATATGCACGCGGTCAGCATTTCAGATTCATCACAGGTCGCAGCAGGAAAGACTGCATCCACGATTACTCCGGCGCCGGCATCTTATGTAAATGATGCAACCACATCGGTATCGGGAACAGTGACCGAAAACACCAAAGAAAATCTCCTGTATTTGTCCACCAAGGACGGCGAGATGCAGATTGTGATTGACAATAACACGGACAGCAGAAGCGGTATGGTATTGACACCGGGCAACAAGCTGACGGTTTCTGTCTATCGCGGAACGGATGCGTATATGCATGCGGCTTATATTTCAGCTTCTAAAAATGGTCCTTCCAGTGCGACTGTTGATATGAAATCTATGCCAACAGTGAGCGGGACGGTTGGAAGCAAATCAAATGAAAATGTCTTGTATCTGAGCACGGCACAGGGAGAGATGGAGTTAAAGCTGGATATGGTAAGGAGCGTCACAGGCTGTAAAGTATTCGTCAGCGGCAAGAAGCTGACGGTCGTATGTGCAAGAGGTTCCGATGCCTATATGCATGCAATCGATATAACAGGAGCATAATAGAATTTAACTCTTTACAGAATGGAAAAAATGTCATAAAATAATGGCGTAGTAAGTCAGATATAGATAACACGATGACGAGAAGAGTAAGTTGTGAAATGCAGCAGAGAGGGATGTCGGCAGATCAGATGAAATATTTTGATATGCTGTGCTGAAAATATCCTTGCAGGAAGCATCTGAAAACTAACTTTGAGTGACCCCAATCCGGTCCGCATAACCTGCGTTACGGGTAAACGAGAGGCTTTATCTGCACGTGTCAGTGCGGTAAGCAAGCTGGGTGGAACCGCGTATTTTACGTCCCATGCATTATGAGAGTAATGCATGGGACTTCTTTTGTTACGATAAGCCGGCTCGCGAAGCGCGGCGGTGTTCGTTTTATAGGACGCACTTCCCATGAAATAAAGTCTCCAAGTAAGATGCATTGCGCGCATAAAGAAACTATTCGTAAGTTTAAAATTAGAAGGAGAAGGAGAGAAGAAAAATGAAGATCACATTAAAAGACGGCTCTGTAAAAGAATATGACAGTGCCAAAAGCGTTTATGAAATTGCAGCAGATTTAAGCGAAGGTCTTGCCAGAGTGGCATGTGCCGGAGAGGTTGACGGGGAAGTGGTGGACCTTAGAACCGTCCTTGATAAGGACTGTGCCCTGAATATTTTGACAGCTAATGATCCGGAAGGACTGCGGGTGGTAAGACATACCTGTTCCCATGTGATGGCGGAGGCGGTAAAGCGTATTTTCCCTGAAGCAAAGCTGGCAATTGGACCAAGCATCGATACCGGTTATTATTACGATTTTGAACATGCGCCTTTTTCCAGGGAAGATCTGGATAAGATAGAGGCGGAAATGAAAAAGATTATCAAGGAAGGAAATAAGCTGGAGCGCTATACGCTGCCCAGAGCGGAAGCGATTCATTTTATGGAGGAAAAAGGCGAGCCTTATAAAGTAGAATTGATCAGGGATCTGCCGGAGGATGCTGAAATCTCCTTTTACAGCCAGGGCGCGTTTACGGATCTTTGTGCGGGACCGCATCTGATGAGCACCAAGGGAATCAAGGCGTTTAAGCTCACTTCTTCCTCAGGCGCTTACTGGAGAGGCAATTCAGACAACGCCATGCTGCAGAGAATCTATGGCACAGCCTTTAATAAGAAGGAAGAACTGGCAGAATATCTGGAATATCTGGAAAACATCAAACTGCGGGATCACAATAAACTGGGGCGTGAGATGGAATTGTTCACCACCGTGGATGTGATTGGTCAGGGACTTCCGCTTTTGATGCCGAAAGGAGCCAAGATGATTCAGACCATGCAGCGCTGGATCGAGGATTTGGAAGATAATGAGTGGGGCTATATCAGGACCAAGACGCCGCTGATGGCAAAGAGCGATTTGTATAAACTTTCCGGTCACTGGGATCATTATAAAGAAGGAATGTTCGTTCTGGGAGATGAGGAGAAGGATAAAGAAGTATTTGCCCTGCGTCCCATGACTTGTCCGTTCCAGTATTACGTATACAAAGCAACACAGCACTCTTACAGGGATTTGCCGCTTCGCTACGGTGAAACATCTACTTTGTTCAGAAATGAAGATTCAGGGGAAATGCATGGGTTGACCAGAGTCCGTCAGTTTACCATTTCGGAAGGACATTTAATTGTGAGACCGGATCAGATGGTGGAGGAATTTAAAAAGTGTATTGCGCTTGCACAATACTGCTTAAAGACGCTGGGCGTAGAGGAAGATGTGACTTATCATCTTTCCAAATGGGATCCCGAAAACAGAGAAAAATATATCGGCGAGCCTGAAGTCTGGGAACAGACGCAGGAACACATGCGCGGCATTATGCAGGAACTTCAGATTCCCTTTGTGGAAGACGTGGGAGAAGCGGCATTTTACGGACCGAAGATAGATATTAATACCAAGAATGTGTATGGCAAGGAAGATACTATGATTACCATACAGTGGGATGCTTTGCTTGCAGCCCAGTTTGATATGTATTACATTGATCAGAACGGCGACAAAGTGCGTCCTTATATTATCCATAGAACTTCTATGGGATGTTATGAAAGAACATTGGCATGGCTCATTGAAAAATATGAAGGGAAATTCCCTACATGGTTGTGCCCCGAACAGGTGAGGATTCTTCCTATTTCAGAGAAATATGAGGAGTATGCAGAAAAGGTGAAGGCAGAGCTAAAAAAGAACGGTGTGCTTGCAGAGTCGGATAACCGCTCAGAAAAGATTGGCTTTAAGATCAGGGAGGCAAGGCTTGCGAAGCTGCCCTATATGCTGGTGGTGGGGCAGCAGGAAGAGGCAGACGGCAGCGTATCGGTGAGAAGCCGTTTTGCAGGGGACGAAGGCGTGAAACCACTGTCAGAGTTTATCGATCAGATATGCAAGGAGATCAGGACGAAAGAAATCCGTAAGGAACAGGTACAGGAAGAGAAGAAGTAAGAGGCAGACAAAGGCACTGATGCGCAGTGTGTCAACCGAAAGAAAGAGGTTATAGATGGAGCATAAAATAGAGTGGGAGAAAATAGTTGGAATCATAGGTATGGCAGCCGCAGCAGCGCTGCTTGGCGTCTCCATATATTTGTGCTTTGGCAGTGATATTTGGTATGATGAGCTGTTTACCATGGGACTGGCAGAACAGTCCTGTGGCGAACTGATCTCTATCACGGCAAGGGATGTCCATCCTCCGCTTTATTACCTGATTGTGAAGTTTTTCCTTGCCGTTTCTGGTGTTGTTACAGGAAGCATTCAGCCGGTAGTGATTGGAAAGCTGGTCTCAGTGCTTCCTTTTTTTCTTTGTCTGATTTATGCCTTGACGAAGGTGAGGAAACAGTTCGGCATGTTGTGCGCAGGGATTTTCAGCTTCCTGCTGCTTACCATGCCTCAGCTTGCGGATTATACGGTGGAGATCAGGATGTATAGTTATGCCCTGTTCTTTATTCTGGCAGCCATGCTGCATGCATATGAACTGGCGCATGGGGAAAAGAAGAAAAAATGGATTGACTGGACGGCGCTTACCCTGTATTCTCTTGCCGCATGTTATACCCATTATTTTGCCTGTGTGGCGGCGTGTATGGTCTATCTTTATCTGCTGGTCAGCTTGTGCAGAGCGCATAGGATGAAGCAGGAGGGAAAAGCATTTTTTGCAAGCGGGCTTCTTTGCGGCGGGGCATATGTGCCTTGGCTTTTGCTTGCGGTGACCGGACAGGTAGGGCAGGTGAAGGAAAGTTATTGGATTCAGCCTCTTGGGTGGCGGAGTCTGGGAGGCTGTGCAAAATTCCTGTTCCAGCCGCTTTTTTCCAGTCAGGTGTTGAATGCAGTGTTGGCGGTGCTGTTTTTTCTGTGTTATGCAGGACTGCTTGCAGGGATGGTTCTTAAATGGATTAGACAAAAAGAGGTCCAGGAGACAGCTCTTTTTACGGCAGGTTGTGTATGGGTCCTTTTGGGAATCGTTTTTTTCGGCTTTCTTGCATCTTTTCTGATACGCCCCATCTTCGTTTATAGGTATATGCTTCCGGCACTGGGCGTGTTCTGGCTTGCTTTTGCGCTGCTGGTTTCCGGATTAAAAGAAAAGAAATTTCTTTTCTTTCTATTGCTTGTGCTGCTTGGAGTGGTTGGCTTTCGAAATTACCGTGCTTTTTATGGGGAAGAGATGTGGAAACGGGTACAGATGGAGCAGGCAGAGGAGGTCTTTGGCGGGATTGGAGCGGAAGATAAACTTATATTTAATTTTGATCAGACGCAGGCTGTCGTGTCCTACTATTTGCCGAATCAGACGTATTTGTGGTATGGGAATCCGGAAGAGCTGGTCTGTGAGATTTATCCTCATAATCATGGTCTGGTAGAAGATGATTTTTCTGATGAAAAAGGAATTGCAGCACTGAAAGAACTTTTGATGGATGGAAAGTCAGTGTGGTTTTTAGGAAGTGGGAACGCCAGGGATGAAATTATTGAAAAATGGGAAAATGCTGGAATAAAAGCGGAAGAATGTGGAAGCGCCATGGTGGAACGCTATTGGTTCAATTTATATAAGATTTTTTTGATTGAATGAAGTAAAAAAAATCGGTCATACTATTGAATGTCAGACTATGAAAAAGTATGAAGGAGGTAATGATATGGCTGATTTGAAATGTTCCGTTGATAACTGTGCGTATAATAAGAGTGAGTATTGCTGCAAAGGGGATATCATGGTGGGCGGAAAGCACGCCTGCTGTGATGATGATACATGCTGTGAAAGCTTCGCAGAGTCGGGAAAGGACCGGTTTACCAGTGCATTAGAGCATCCCTGCAAAACCATAAGCATTGACTGCGAGGCGATTAACTGCACGTATAACAGCAACTATAAGTGTATTGCAGATCATGTAGATATCAGAGGATGCGGTGCGGGCAACTGCCGCGAGACATCCTGTGCGACATTTTTGGAGAAATAAATCAGACTGATTGTGCTTACGAGAGAGATGCCAATATGCGGCGTCTTTCTCGTAATAGTTTTGATTACGAAAAACAGATACTTGTATTGTGAAAAGATTTGTGGTTAAATGGGTATTAGCTGGCAGAAAACCAGTGAGAACAGGTTGTAAAGGGAAATATATGATATGAAGAGAAAATTGATGCTTATGGTTCTTGCGGCGTTTTTATTGACAGGATGCGCAAGGGAGGCAGTCACAGTTGCGGAAATCCAGTCGGAAGACGGGGAGAGCGTGGAGTACATAGAAATGCAGGAATTTGAACTGAAAGAGCAGGAGGAGAGCACAGGAGAAAAGGTGCGTTACTGCGCGGTGATGATTCCGGCAGGATATCATGAATCTGAAGACATACAAGGGATGTATGTGCATGAAAGAAATCCCCTTGATGCTTCCAACATCTATTATACGGTTTCGGAGGGCAATGAAGAAGGAATGGTATCCGGCATGCTCACCAAAGAGGCTTACCAGGAGACGATGGAGAAGGCATACCAAGAGGCGGGTATGGAGGTTGCGCTTAATATTGATTCCTTTGAAAAAATTGATATGGAAGGGATTCCAGGCTATAAGATACGAAGTTCTTACGCAGTGGCGGATGGAGAGGAGATTGAGCAGCTTGCCTACCTGATTCTTGCGGAGGACACTTATACGATTACCTATAGCCAAATGTGGGATGATGAACTGATGGCAGACTTTGAGATTTCCGACGGAGAGATTCGGTTAGTCAGGGAAGAGAAGGTCAGCCTTGCAAAAGAGTAATAAATAAAAAAGATATTGACATTTCAAAGGATAGATGGTAAGCTAATTAAGCATGCGGTAAATGCATATACATCAAAGCAGAGTATCCACTCTCACCCTGCGGCAGGTAGCTTGCAGGCGTTCATAATCTGGCAGTTCCGTTTGAATTTGCGGATGCCGGCTGTTGTGAGGTTTTGTGGATAGTTATGCTATCCACTTTTTTTATCAAAATAAGGATGACTGCCGGGCAGCATCCGATGCTGAGTCATTATGTAGGGAGGATACAGTCATTAGCGAATTATTCATTAACGAACAGATCAGAGACAAGGAAGTACGTGTCGTTGGAGAAAACGGCGAACAGTTGGGAATCATGTCTTCAAGAGAAGCATTGCAGATGGCAGAGGAGGCAGGCGTAGATCTGGTAAAGATTGCACCCACAGCAAAGCCGCCTGTGTGTAAGCTTGTGGATTACGGAAAATTCAAGTATGAACAGACCCGTAAGGAGAAGGAAGCTAGGAAAAAGCAGAGAGTTATTGAAGTGAAAGAAATCCGCTTATCTCCTAATATTGATACCAATGATCTCAACACCAAGATGAATGCGGCAAGGAAATTTATCTCTAAGGGGGACAGAGTGAAGATTACGCTCAGATTCCGCGGACGCGAAATGGCACATATGGCAAACAGTAAACATATTCTTGACGATTTTGCCAAGGCGCTTTCCGACATATGTGTGGTGGAAAAGGCTCCCAAAGTGGAAGGCAGAAGTATGACAATGTTTTTAACTGAAAAGCGTTAGCCTGCCAGTTAAAATAGATGACAGGGACATGCCCTGTCGGCAGAAATAAAAATGAATATACAGGAGGAATCAGTTATGCCCAAAATGAAAACAAGCAGAGCTGCTGCAAAGCGCTTTAAAGCTACAGGAACAGGTAAATTAAAAAGAAGCAAAGCTTACAAGAGCCATATCTTAACCAAGAAGACTACCAAGAGAAAAAGAAATTTAAGGCAGTCTGCAATTACAGACAAGACCAACGTTAAGAACATGAAGAAGATTTTACCTTATTTATAAAATCGTTGTAAGGTGCATTTAAAAGTCGTAAGGAGGATTATAAGAAATGGCAAGAATAAAAGGCGGAATGAACGCCAAGAAAAAACACAATAGAGTATTGAAACTTGCAAAGGGCTACAGAGGAGCCAGAAGCAAACAGTATAGGATCGCAAAGCAGTCCGTTATGAGAGCTTTGACTTCCGCTTATGCAGGGCGTAAGCAGAAGAAGCGTCAGTTCAGACAGCTCTGGATCGCACGTATCAATGCGGCAGCAAGAATGAACGGTTTATCTTATAGCAAGTTCATGCATGGACTGAAACTTGCAGAGGTTGATATCAACAGAAAGATGCTTGCAGAACTTGCAGTAAATGATGCAGAAGGATTTAAGACTTTAGCAGAGCTTGCAAAGAGCAAAATCGCATAAATACAAACGAAAGACCTTATTTAAACGGATAAGGTCTTTTTTTTCTATCATATATTGGAAAGGAGCAATATGAGAGCGCTTAATAATCTGGAACCCAAGGATGTTTTTTACTTTTTTGAGGAGATATGCCGGATTCCCCATGGTTCGGGAAATACAGGAATGATAAGTGATTATCTGGTACAATTTGCGAAGGAAAGAAATCTTGTGCATTTCAGGGATGAAGCAGGCAATGTGATCATCATCAAAGAGGCTTCAGAAGGATATTCGGATCACCCTGCTGTGATGCTTCAGGGGCATATGGATATGGTGGCGGTAAAGAAGCCGGAATGCCCAATCGATATGGAAAAGGATGGTCTGAAGCTGGTGGTAGACAAGGATAGATTGATGGCGGAAGGGACCAGCTTGGGCGGTGATGACGGAATCGCGATTGCTTATGGGCTGGCGCTTCTTGACGGCGCCTATGCGCATCCTAAGATAGAGCTTGTCATCACGGTGGATGAAGAAGTGGGAATGGACGGCGCACGTGCCCTAGATGTATCGCCGCTTACGGCAAAGCGGATGATCAATCTGGATTCGGAGGAAGAGGGAATCTTTCTTTCCGGGTGTGCAGGAGGCGCCAGAGTAAATTTCTATCTAGACTATGAGAAGAAGCTAAGGCAGGGGATTCTTTGTGAGGTCAGTATCAATGGGCTTAAGGGAGGACATTCCGGAGAGGAAATCAATAAAGAGCGGGGCAATGCCATCTGCTTTTTAGGGCGGGTGCTGGCAAAACTTTCCGGGAAGCTGGATATCTGTATCTGCAGTCTTTGGGGAGGCGTTGCAGACAATGCCATTCCGGTCTTGGCTAAGGCACAGATTCTCCTTACAGGGTATGAAAATGGAAGCAGCAGGCAGAAGGTCATGCGGGGCGAATTTTCCCAACAGGAATGCCTGACGCTTTTTAGACATATGTGTGAAAAACTTGACCGGGAGCTGAAGCAGGAACTGGACCAAAAGGACGGAGCGGTCTATATTCAGGCGAATACCATAGATATTTCCGAAAGTATAAAAGAGGAGAATGCAATCGAGGAGCAGGAGAGCGAAAGAATCATCCGCTTTTTGAATGTGCTTCCCCATGGTGTGCTTTCCATGAGCGCCGCGATGCCGGGGCTGGTGGAGACTTCTTTGAATCCGGGACTTTTGCGAATGGATGGAAGTGAAGTGAGCATAGGGGTATCTGTGCGCAGTTCCATAGACAGTGCAAAAAAGGCGCTAATCGGGCAGCTTCAGAGCATGGCAGGATTAGCCGGGGCAAAAACGGATGTGACAGGCGAATATCCGGGATGGATGTACCGGAAGGATTCGCTTCTGCGTGATAAGATGCTGGAAATATATAGAAAAATGTATTATGAAGAGCCTACAGTGAGGGCGATTCATGCAGGAGTGGAATGCGGGCTGTTTGTGAGCAAGATGCCGGATCTTGACTGTGTGTCCATTGGACCGAATATGCAGAATATTCATACCACGGAGGAGGAACTTAGCATTTCATCTACCCAGAGGGTGTGGAATTATCTGTTGGAACTTTTAAAGACGCTGTAGAAGGAAGCAAAGGAGAGGACAATGAATTTAAATCAAAAGAACATAAGAAAAATACGTGGGCTGATTTTATTTGCAGCGGTGGTGATTCTTGCATTGATGAAATTTGACCTGCTTTGCAGCGCCGCATTTTTTATTATTCAAATTCTGAGACCATTTATGGTGGGAGGCATGATTGCCTTTGTAATCAATATTCCCATGCGCTTTTTTGAGACAAAGCTTTTGAAAGGGGAAAGAATCAAGAACAGAAAAAATGACTATCTAAAAAAAGGAAGAAGAGGATTAAGTATCGCACTCTCTTTTCTGGTAGTCATTCTTGTGATCACGCTGGTAGCAGTTACCGTCATTCCCCAGCTTGTGGCAACGATTAAGGTGCTTACCGATGAGATTCCGGTTTTTTGGGGAAATGTGATTAAGGAGCTGGAGGTTTTGTTTGCGGCGAACCCGGAACTGATCCAGGTGCTCAACGACTTTGAAACGATGGAAATTGACTGGCAGAAGATTATGAGTACAGTGATTGAATTTCTGCGCAATGGGATGAGCGACATGCTTTCATCCACTTTTTCGGTTGCCAGCAGCATTATAAGCAGCACGGTTAACTTCTTTATTGCACTGGTCTTTTCCATCTATATTTTGGCACAGAAGGAGAAACTGGGGGATCAGTTTACAAGGTTTCTGAAAGCATATACAAGCCCGAAGATCTATAAGAATGTTCTGAAGGTGTGCGGGCTTTTACACACGAATTTCAGCCATTTCATTACAGGACAGTGCACAGAGGCTGTGATTCTGGGGCTGATGTTCGTGATCACCATGACACTTTTTAGATTCGATTATGCAGTGATGATCGGCGTACTGATTGCATTTACGGCTTTAATTCCTATTGTGGGTGCGTTTATCGGATGCTTTATCGGCGCCTTCCTTATGCTGGTGGACGATCCGGTAAGGGCGTTCTGGTTCGTAATTTTGTTTGTTGTGCTGCAGCAGATAGAAGGAAACTTGATTTATCCTCATGTGGTAGGCAATTCGGTGGGACTGCCTTCAATATGGGTGCTGGCGGCGGTTACCATTGGCGGCAGCCTTATGGGAGTTTTCGGGATGCTGGTCTTCATTCCCCTTCTGTCAACGGTGTATATGCTGCTTAGGGAGGACGTGAATAAAAAGAATAAAACAATACCTGTGTTAAAAGAGCCGGAACCGGAAGAAAAACAGAAAAGTTCACAATAACCGAAAGTGGGTGTGGCAAAAGCATCAAAGTACATGATTTTGCTGCACCCCTCCAAGTGATTTGTATAATTGAATTATTATCTTTCTTAAATTTAAAAAAAGTACTTGATTTTATTTCTCATAGCATATATAATATAACTTGCGTTTCGGGGTGTGGCTCAGGTGGTAGAGCGCTACTTTAGGGAAGTAGAGGCCGCAAGTTCAAGTCTTGTCACTCCGATTCCTTAAAGAATTGATAAATGCTGATTAAGTTGGCATTTATCAATTTTTTTATTACGATAAGCCGGCTCACAAAGCGTGGCGGCGTTCAACATTTTTGTCCGCCAGTCGCTTCGTGAGGGACGTATTCCCTTTGATATTTCCCTAAACCAGCCTAACAGCGAGACGCTTGCCGCCATGCTGGAGGCAGAAAGATTTGCTCCATGTCTATATGATATCCTCTTTTGACAAGACGAAGTAAAAGCAATCCCTCCTGCTTTTCTAAGAAATTTTGGGCTTCATGCATGAGCGCTTCAAATTTTTCCACCTTTTGCGGTTTAACTTGATAAATACATATTTCAGTAAATGTCATATGAACGTCCTCCTTTTTAACGCTATTTCACCATGTTTTTTAGTATTTGTCATTGCAATTACAGCAGTTCTGGTTCAGGCGCTCTGAACTGGAACTTGCAGCATGCTAGAAGACAGAAAATGAAAAGGAACTTGTTGTAAGCGGCAAATAATTATTTTATAATCAAGTCATAATCGTTAGTTTGGGTGGGTAGACACATGTGGCGAGTCATATAAAAATTGAGGTGAATTAATGAAAATAGGTGCATATCAATTTGCTGTCTCAGGTAATATAAATCATAATATGGAAATAATCAAAAAAGCGATTATACAGGCATCCAGGGAGGGCGTCAGGCTGTTAGTATTTCCGGAATGTGCATTAACCGGATATCCGCCCCGCGATATGGACAAGGCTTCTTTGGCCGATTTTGATGAGTTGTCCCTTGCATATGCGGAATTACAAAGAATGGCGGCTGATTACGCGATCTGCCTGATTGTTGGAACAATCACTGGGGAAAATGGCGTGCATTACAATAGTGCCATTTTCTTTTCGCCTCATCAAGACAAAAGGATCTATCATAAAAGAGCTTTATGGGGATGGGATAGGGATAATTTTAATATAGGAAATGAAGATGGAATTTTTGAGATAGATGGATTAAAGGTTGGAGTCAGAATATGTTTTGAAGTCAGGTTCCCCGAGTTTTTCAGAGAATTATATAAGTCCCAGACGGATTTAAATATTATTTTATTTTATGATGTTTCAGACTGTGATGATGTAGATAGGTATGAACTGATAAAAGCGCATATCAGAACCAGAGCCGTTGAAAATGTTACATATACATTAACTGTAAATTCAATTTACCCATATCAGACGGCGCCCACCGCGTTCTATGACAAATCCGGTTATCCATTAATGGAACTTAAACGTAATGAAGAAAAGCTGCTTATTTTTGACTGGAAAAATGAGCAGGCAGATTTTGGGGAACAGGGGCGAAAAGAAATTTCTGATTGGCTAAGCTGCTGATAAGTAAGCGGTATTTTGACAAATCCTGTTGCATAGGGAAGGATTTTGTTATAAAATACTGTATAATAAATGACGAATTATGAGGGGAATGATTATGTGGATGAGAAGTGAATTGAAGGAACATGCAAAGCGTGTTTTAAAACTGAATTATTGGTGGGTGATTGCTGCCTTAGTAATTTTTATGTTTGTAAGAGAAGGAGCCGGCTCGGTTTCTTTTTTCAGTGTATCCGTATCTAATGAAGATATGCTTGACAGTTATCTGAAAGGCTCCATGATGTTGCGGGCTTTTTTTGTGACCGCCGCTTCCATGGCGACTCTGTTGAACATTGCAGTTTCCACAGCGCTGTGGTGCCTTGTCGTAAATCCGCTGATGGTGGGAATACAGCGATTTTTGGTAAAATCCTGCCGGGGGAGGGTAATTCTTGGAGAGATTATGTCCGGTTTTTCAAGGTCTTACAAAAATATAGTTAAAATCATGTTTTTCAGAAATCTATTCACATTTTTATGGTATATGCTGTTCGTGATTCCCGGCATAATCAAAGCCTATGAATACAGGATGATACCGTTTATCCTTGCTGAAAATCCCGATATCAAGATGGAAGATGCATTTGCTTTAAGCAAAAGAATGATGGATAACGAAAAGCTAAACGCCTTTGTATTGGATATTTCCTTTATAGGCTGGATGATTCTCGGAGCGTTGTCCTGTGGCATTTTTCATATATTCTATGTAAATCCTTATTACCAACTGACAAACGCTGAACTTTATCTGGTCTTAAAACAAAAAATAAGCAGATAAAAATTGAAAAAACAGTTGACATTTTTTTACAGCTGCTATATACTTTGACCGTCAAATAGTTTGATAATCAAAATATTTGACGGTCAAAATGTTTGAATGTCAAATAAATCAAAAGGGAAAAAAGGAGAAAAAATATGTTTGAAAAAGTAGTGAAAATCATCAAAGAGCAGCTGAATATGGAAAATGCAGAAATCAAAATGGAAACTTCATTCAAGGAAGATCTTGATGTGGACTCATTGGATCTGTTTGAACTTGTGATGGCATTAGAGGAAGAATATGATATTGAGATTCCTTCTGAGGATCTTGAGCAGCTCACCACGGTAGGTGCGGTGGTTGATTACTTGAAAAACAAAGGGGCAGAATAATGAAGACCAGAATAACAGAACTTTTGGGAATTGATTATCCAATCATACAAGGCGGAATGGCGTGGGTGGCAGAGCATCATCTTGCGGCAGCGGTTTCAGAGGCAGGTGGTCTTGGCATTATAGGGGCGGCAAGCGCACCGGCTGAGATTGTGCGGGAGGAAATCAGAAAAGCAAAGGAATTGACGGATAAGCCCATCGGGGTCAACATCATGCTGATGAATCCAAATGCGCCGGAAGTGGCAAAGGTGGTGCTGGAAGAGGGCGTCAAGGTGGTGACTACCGGCGCGGGAAATCCGGCAAAATTCATGAAGGATTTTAAGGAAGCAGGCGTTAAGGTCATACCAGTGGTTGCAAGTGTGGCTATGGCAAAGATGATGGAGCGGTGTGGTGCAGACGCAGTGGTGGCGGAAGGCACAGAGTCGGGAGGACATATTGGATCTGCAACTACTATGTGTCTGGTTCCCCAGGTGGTGGATGCAGTCCAGATTCCGGTCGTCGCGGCAGGCGGCATTGGAGATGGCAGAGGATTTGCAGCGGCATTCATGCTGGGTGCTGAAGCCGTGCAGATGGGTACTAGATTTGTGGTTGCCAAGGAATCCATTGTACATAAGAACTATAAGGAAAAGGTGATAAAGGCAAAGGACATTGACTCAGAGGTTACGGGCATGAGCACAGGACATCCGGTCCGTCAGATACGGAATCAAATGAGCAGAGAATATCTCCGATTGGAAAAGGAAGGGGCAGAGCTTGAAGAATTAGAGCGCTTGACACTTGGTTCTTTGCGCAAGGCTGTCATGGACGGAGATGTGGTCAACGGAACCCTGATGGCAGGTCAGATTGCAGGACTGGTAAAAAATGAACAGACCTGTAAGGAAATGATAGAAGAAATTATGCAGGAAGCAGCCCTTCTTTTGGGACGAAAAGAATAGGGAAAGACGTGCATAAGCACGCAGATGGGAGCAAATATGAGTAAAACAGCGTTTATGTTTCCGGGACAGGGAGCACAGTACATAGGAATGGGGAAAGACTTTTATGAAAAGGAAGAAACCGCTAAGGAGATTTTTGAAAAGGCAGGCAGTATTACTGGACTGGATATGCCTTCTATCTGCTTTGTGGAAAATGACAGATTATCCATCACAGAATACACCCAGATTGCCATGCTCACAGTGGAAACCGCAATCTTAAAGGTACTGGAGGAAAGAGGAATCCGTCCTGATGTGACGGCAGGATTAAGCCTTGGAGAATACGGAGCTATTGTGGCATGCGGCGCTATGCGTGCGGAGGATGCCTTTGCAGTGGTAAGAAGAAGGGGCGTATATATGCAGGAGGCAGTGCCGGAAGGAGGCGCTATGGCGGCAGTGATGGGGATTGGCGCTGATGTAATCGAGGAGGTCTGTCAGAATACACCAGGAATTGTTTCTATTGCCAACTATAACTGTCCAGGTCAGATTGTCATTACCGGGGAAGAGAAAGCGGTAAATGAAGCAGGAGAGACCTTAAAAGAAAAAGGAGCAAAACGCGTTGTTCCCTTAAATGTAAGTGGTCCTTTTCATTCACAGATGCTTACAGGAGCAGGGGAAAGGCTGAGGAAAGATTTGGAAAAGGTGCAGATTAGTGAGTTTTCCATTCCCTATGTGGCAAACCTTACTGCAGATTACGTTTCTTCGCCTGCAGATATCAGAGATTTGTTGGAAAAGCAGATTTCTTCTCCGGTAAGATGGCAGCAGTCGGTGGAGAGAATGCTGGCGGACGGCGTGGATACCTTTGTAGAAATTGGTCCAGGCAAAACGCTTAGCAGCTTTGTGAAAAAGATAAACAGGGAAGTTACGGTTCTCAATATTGATAAATATGAAGATCTTGCAAAGTGTCTGGAGGTACTTAAAAATGCTTAAAGGAAAAGTAGCGCTGGTGACCGGTGCGGGAAGAGGAATCGGAAGGGAGATTGCAGTAACGCTTGCAAAGGAAGGCGCTTTTGTGATTGTCAATTTCAATGGCTCTAAAGAAAGAGCGCAGGAAACTGTGGAAGAAATCAAGAAAGCGGGGGGAGAGGCAGTTTCTTACGGTTGTAATGTGGCAGATTTTACTGCTTGTGGAGAAATGATTACGACACTGGTAAAAGAATATGGTCACATTGATATTCTGGTGAATAATGCCGGCATCACAAAGGATAACCTGCTGATGAAGATGAGTGAGGATGATTTTGACAGCGTAATCGATGTCAATCTCAAGGGATGCTTTAACACCATGCGGCATTTGTCGAGACAGATGCTGAAACAAAAAGGTGGGAAAATCATCAATATTTCTTCCGTCACAGGTGTCATGGGAAATCCCGGGCAGGCAAATTATTGTGCTTCCAAGGCAGGGATCATCGGACTTACCAAAAGTGCGGCAAGGGAACTGGGAAGCCGGCAGATTACGGTGAATGCAGTGGCGCCCGGATTTATCGAGACAGAGATGACCAAGGATCTTTCAGATGCCATAAGGGAGAATATGAAGGCGCAGATTCTGTTAAAGAGGACAGGGACTGCAAAGGAAGTGGCGGATGTAGTCGCATTTCTGGCATCTGAGGCAGCAAATTACATTACCGGTCAGGTAATTTCAGTGGACGGCGGAATGGCCGTGTAGCGTAATGGATGGAGGTCGAACAAATATGAGCAGACGTGTAGTAGTAACAGGAATGGGGGCAATCACTCCCATCGGACTTAATGTAAATGATTTTTTCCAATCTATAAAAGAGGGAAAGCATGGATTTGGACCGATTACCAAATTTGACAGCGACGGATATAAATGTCATGTTGCTGCTGAGGTAAAAGGATTTGATGCAAAGGACTATATGGATTTCAAAGCAGCGAAGCGTATGGAGCTTTTCAGCCAGTATGCAGTGGCAGCAGCCAAGGAGGCGCTTTCGGATGCAGGTATCGATATGGAGCAGGAAGATCCTTACCGTGTGGGATGCGCGGTTGGGTCCGGAATCGGAAGTCTTCAGGCGATGGAGCGGGAGTATGACAGGCTGGTGAACAAGGGACCGAACAAGATTAGTCCCCTTATGGTGCCGCTTATGATTTCCAATATGGCAGCAGGAAATGTATCTATTCAATTTGGACTTAAAGGCAAAAGCATCAATGTGGTCACTGCATGTGCCACGGGAACCAATTCCATCGGGGAAGCATTCCGCAGCGTTGCCTACGGGGAAGCAGATGTGATGGTTGCAGGCGGAACAGAGAGTTCCGTTACCCCCATTGGAGTTGCGGGCTTTTGTGCACTGACGGCGCTCACTTCTGAGGATGATCCTGACAAATGTTCTCTTCCTTTTGACAAGAACCGTAGCGGTTTTGTTATGGGAGAAGGCGCAGGCATCGTAATTTTAGAAGAATTGGAGCATGCAAAGAAAAGAGGCGCCCATATTTATGCGGAGGTGCTTGGATATGGATGTACCAGTGATGCGTATCATATCACCTCTCCTGCCGAGGACGGCATGGGTGCGGCAAAGGCAATGCTCGCGGCGATAGAAGACGGAGGAATATCGCCGGAGGATATTACTTATATCAATGCCCATGGAACCGCGACCCACCACAATGACCTTTTTGAGACGAGGGCGATCAAGGCAGCATTCGGCGATCATGCCCGGAAGATTCATATCAATTCTACCAAATCCATGATTGGGCATCTTTTGGGCGCTGCGGGAGCAGTGGAATTTGTAACCTGTGTAAAAGAGATGGAAGCTGGATTCATTCATAAGACGGTGGGATATGAGACGCCGGATGAGGAGATTGATTTGGATTATTGCAAGGAGCCTTATAAGGAAGAAGTGCCCTATGCACTTAGTAATTCTCTTGGATTTGGCGGACATAATGCAAGCATACTGATTGGGAAATACCGTGTTTGATGGTGAATAGTTGAATCTATAGGACAAAGCGCATCGTGTGGTGTGCCGCACGGTGTCAGAGGATAAGAAGACAGCGCGAAAGCGTTTCGGCAGGGAGGAAAAATGGCATTATTATCAGCAAAAGAAATTATGGAAATCATTCCCCACAGGCAGCCCTTCATGCTGCTTGACACGGTGGAGGAGATGACTCCAGGGGTTAAAGCAGTGGCAAAAAAATGTGTGTCTTATAATGAACCCTTTTTTCAGGGGCATTTCCCGGCAGAACCGGTCATGCCCGGCGTGCTGATCATAGAAGCATTGGCGCAGACCGGTGCGGTGGCAATCTTAAGTCTGGAGGAAAACAAGGGAAAGACAGCGTATTTTGCCGCCATCAACTCAGCAAAGTTTAAGAAAAAGGTGGCGCCCGGTGATGTACTTATGCTGGAGACAGAGATCATCAAGCAGAAAGGCGCTATCGGTATAGGCAAAGCAACGGCAACGGTGGACGGCAAGGTGGCAGTACAGGCAGAGCTTACCTTTGCAGTTTCATAAATAGAAGGAAGACAGTTTGGAGGCAGAATATGTCAGGACTATTTCGCAGAGATAAATACATACATGTAAAAGGAGCCAGTGAAGAAGAAAAGACATCCGATAAGCTTAAGATCATAAGCAGACTGACTGAAAAAAAGGCAGGTAAGCGAGAGGAAAAAACAGAGGATAAGCAGGTTTTCGTCTGTCCTGACTGTGGCAGGGAACTGAGCAAGGCAGATGTTGTGGTCAATCACTACATTTGTACGGTATGTGGAAGCTATTTCCGCATAAGGACAAAAAATAGAATTCGTATGATTTGTGATAAGGGCACCTTTCTTCCTTGGTTCGAGGAGGTGGAAAGCGCCAATCCCCTGAACTTTCCAGGATACGAGGAGAAGCTTTCAGATGTAAAAGAAAAGACCGGGCTCCATGAAGGCGTCAGTGTAGGCGTAGGGGAAATCTGCGGAGAAAAGGTATGCATCGGCGTATGTGATTCCAGATTCCTGATGGGAAGCATGGGGCATGTGGTGGGGGAAAAGATTGCCCTTGCGGTAGAGCGCGCAACGAAAGAACGATTGCCCGTAATTCTCTTTTGCTGTTCCGGAGGGGCAAGGATGCAGGAGGGAATCATTTCCCTGATGCAGATGGCGAAGACTTCAGCGGCGCTTAAGAGACATTCGGATGCAGGGCTTTTGTATGTGACGGTATTGACCGATCCCACCACCGGAGGGGTGACGGCAAGTTTTGCCATGCTGGGGGATATTATACTAGCGGAGCCCGGAGCCCTCATCGGCTTTGCCGGTCCAAGGGTAATCGAGCAGACCATTGGTCAAAAGCTGCCCAAGGGCTTTCAGCGCGCGGAATTTCAGGTGGAACATGGGTTTGCTGACCGGGTGGTAGAAAGAGATGAGCTTAAGAACGTATTGTATCAAATCTTGAAATCGCATAGGATTTCTGCAGAAAATGAAAATTTCAGCCAGTTCACGGAGGAGATAAAGAAATTTGATCCAAGCGAATTGGATAAGGAAAGGCAGGCGAAAACCGCTTTAAAGTCAGCCTGGGAAAAAGTGAAAGAGGCAAGGAGCATCAACAGACCTTCTGCCCTTACCTACATTGATTTCATTTTTGATGAATTTATAGAGTTTCACGGAGACCGGGGCAGCGGCGATGACAAGGCTGTTGTCGGCGGAATTGCATGGCTGTATGGGCAGCCTGTCACGGTGATCGGCATTCAGAAGGGAAATGACGCGGATGAGTGTGCCATGAGGAATTATGGAATGGCATCTCCGGAAGGATACCGGAAGGCGCTCCGTCTGATGAAACAGGCAGAAAAATTCCACCGTCCTGTGATTTGTTTTATTAATACTTCCGGCGCTTACCCGGGAATGGAGGCGGAGGAAAAAGGACAAGGCGAGGCGATTGCAAGAAACCTCTTTGAGATGTCCGCGCTTACGGTGCCGGTTTTGTCCATCGTGATTGGTGAAGGGGGAAGTGGCGGCGCTTTAGGGCTTGCTGTGAGCAATGAAGTGTGGATGCTGGAAAATTCCACCTATTCTATCCTTTCACCGGAAGGATTTGCATCAATTCTCTGGAAAGACGGAAAACGGGCGCAGGAAGCGGCGGAAGTGATGGGAATCACAGCTGAAGATTTGAAACGCCTTTCTGTAATCGAGACCATCGTTCCTGAATACGGCAGTGCGGATGCTTCCACGGTAGAGGATATCGCCGGCTTTATGAAGGAGCATATGGTTGCCTTTTTGAGAAAGTTTGACGGAATGGATGGCGCAGCAATTGCGCAGGACAGATATGAGCGCTTCAGAAAATACTAAGGAAGCGATGATGAAATCATCGTTTCCCAGCGTTAAAGGCAGGAAATTAAAGCAGGCAGATTGTGAAAGGGCATGGTTACGGAATGAATGATAAAAAAGGATTGAGGATCGGTGAACTGACTGCAAGGATTCCTCTGGTACAGGGAGGAATGGGGGTAGGAATTAGTCTGTCCTCCTTGGCAGGCAATGTTGCATTAAACGGCGGAGTAGGCGTAATCTCATCAGCCCAAATCGGTTATCGCGATGCTGCGTGGGAAGAACACCCCATAGAAACCAACTTAAAGGCGCTGAAGGAAGAGATTGTCAAGGCAAAGAAAATTGCAAAGGGCGGCATCATCGGAGTCAATATCATGGTGGCGACCAGATTTTATGAGAAATATGTAAGGACAGCGGTTGAAGCGGGCGCAGACTTGATTATTTCGGGAGCAGGCTTGCCGGTCAACCTTCCTTTGTTCGTAAAAAATGCAAGGACCAAAATTGCGCCCATCGTTTCTTCCTTAAAATCATTGGAAGTGATAGCGAAATACTGGAAGAAAAAATATGACAGACAGCCGGACATGGTGGTGATAGAGGGACCTCTTGCCGGAGGGCACCTGGGCTTTCACAAGGAAGAACTTGAAAATATAGAAGCGCTTCATTATCATGAGGAGGTAAAGAAGATTATTGACCGTGTCCATGAGATGAATCCTTCCATACCAGTGGTGGCGGCAGGCGGAATTTTTGAGGCGGAAGATGCAGTTCCTTACATGGGAATGGGGGCAGACGGCGTACAGGTTGCGACTCGCTTCGTGCCCACCTATGAGTGTGATGCAGACATGCGATATAAGGAAGCCTATCTCCAGGCAAAAAAGGAGGATATCGTGATTGTGGAAAGTCCGGTGGGAATGCCGGGAAGAGCAATCCAAAATCCTTTTCTTGAACAGGCAAAGAAAGGCACCCTCACCAAAGGAAGGTGCCACCAATGTCTGGAAAAATGTGATCCTGTGAAGATTCCATACTGTATTACAGATGCCCTTATTGCGGCGGCAAAAGGCGATATAGAGAATGGGCTTATTTTCTGCGGCGCAAATGCTTACAAAGCAGAAAAGCTGGAGCATGTGGCGGATATAATGAAAGAATTTGAGGAGGAACTGTCATGCTGGCAAGAATAATAGGAACAGGAAGTGCGCTTCCTGAAAAGATGGTTACGAATCAGGATTTAGAAAAGCTGATGGACACCACAGATGAATGGATAAAGAGCCGCACGGGTATAGAAAAAAGGCATATTGCAGTTACAGAGACGACAACTTCCATGGCGGTGGATGCGGCAGTGTGCGCCATGGAAGATGCAGGGATTACGGCGGAGGAAATCGACCTAATCATTGTGGGAACAGTGTCGGGAGATATGTGTTTTCCTTCAGCAGCCTGCCAGATACAAAGCGCCATAAAGGCATCTAATGCTACAGCCTTTGATATCAATGCCGCCTGCGCAGGCTTTCTCTTTGGACTGTCCATTGCAGATGCCTATATGAAATCCGGCGCGGTTAAAACTGCGCTGGTAGTGGGGGCAGAGACCCTTTCCAAGATGATGGATTGGAATGACAGGGGAACCTGTGTCCTGTTCGGCGACGGTGCGGGAGCCGCGGTGGTCAGAAGTGAGGAAGCAGGCATCATAAGTATGGTGCAGGGATCGGACGGCTCAAGGGGCAACGCTCTTGTATGCCATAACAGAGAAGTAAATAACCCTTATGTAAAAAATAGTTGTGAGCTGGATTACACCAGCATGGATGGGCAGGCAGTCTATAAATTTGCTGTCAAGACAGTTCCTTTGGCAATCATGCAGGCATTGGATCAGGCAGGAGTATCCGCCGATGAGATAAAATATTTTATTCTGCATCAGGCCAATATACGCATCATCGAAGCCGTTGCAAAAAAAATGGGTCAGCCAATCGAAAAATTTCCCACAAACCTTCAGGAATGTGGTAATATTTCAGCAGGAAGTGTTCCGATTTTGTTGGATTTTATAAATAAAGAGGGAAAACTGAATAAGGGAGACAAAATCGTACTTGCAGGATTTGGGGCAGGGCTTACTTGGGGGGCGGCGGTTCTTGTATGGTAGGAAAGGTCGTCTCACAAGGGTTAAAGGGAGCGATTAAGGAAGTACCGCAGATGCGGCAGACGGCAGGCAGGAGTAGCGACATGGAACTTGATAAGGCATTAAATACATTGCTGGTCAAATTGTTCAGGGATATCATGAATATTGAAGAAGAGGTGCTGATTTCAGGAGAATTTACGGATATTACAATCAATGACATGCACGTGATTGAGGCAATCGGAACAGGCGGACCAAAGCCCAGTTCCGTTGTTGCCAAAAAGCTTTCTGTCACCATGGGCACCTTGACGAAATCCATCGATAGACTGACCAGAAACCAATATGTGTTGAGAGAGCGGAGCGACGAGGATAAGCGTCTGGTATTGCTTTCTCTGACGGAAAAAGGAATAAAGGCTGACGCTCACCACCAGAAATTTCATAAAGAAATGATTGAGGCGGCGATGGCGCAGTTTGATGAACAGGAAACCAAGATTTTGTTAGAATCGCTGGGCGGTCTGGCTGATTACTTTTCAGAACACAAGAAAAATGTAATTGCGGATGGAAGGAACAGCCAGCTAAGTGTATAGACAGCCAAGTGTATGGGAATTAAATGCATCGGCAGTTATACATCGGCAGGCGGTTAAAGCGTGGAGGACAAAGATGATAGACAAGGAGAAGTTTCATGTTCTCAACTA
The DNA here is from genome assembly GCA_011959285.1 of Lachnospiraceae bacterium. Classification (GTDB taxonomy): domain Bacteria; phylum Bacillota; class Clostridia; order Lachnospirales; family Lachnospiraceae; genus Suilimivivens. Next base: position 44,203 of record BLLW01000018.1, read on the forward strand.
TGTAAAAAAGGAAGAATACAGCGCAAGCATGGACGGCATGCGCTATATGCTCAAAAAGAAAGAGATAGAGGAAGGCTCCAGGCTGGAAGTGATTATCTGGCCGGAGCCTTACTGCTATGCAAAGACGCCGGAGGAAAAAAAACAGCGCAGAGAATTTGATTTTACACCGGAAGGCGTTACAAAGGCGGCGCAGTGGTTGAATGAACAATATCTGGAACAAAAGCCCTTATGGGAATTGTCCAAGAAGATGTCTTAACAAAAATACATGGTTACATAAAGTTTAAATAATTTTAATTTTTGGTTGAAATAACTATGTAATATGGCTTATAATATATGTAGTTGACATAATATGAGGGACATATAGGAGAGTGGGTTATGACATCGTTAATGTTTGATGAACGTAGATTTAATAGAGAGGTATCGTTTTGCAGGGTGTACAGTCTGACGAGTAAGGAAAAGTTGGAAAAGCTGTTTTTGCAGAACCGGATATCTTATTTTATTGAATGGCAGGAACGATCCTTTATTTCAAGGCTATTTGGAGGCGATAAGAACAAAGAGAAAAATACATTTACAATCCGTATCAATGAAGCGGATGTGGGGCGGGCTACCGAACTTGTTCAGGGCATGGAATCTGTTAAGCTAAAAAAGGTGAGGGACGATTCATAAAGGTAAATTCGCACAAAACCCTGGGTACTGATACCTAGGGTTTTTATAATGTACGGGGCTTGTGGAAAATAGTGGGAAATGATTGTTATATATAGCAGGATTGAGAGGAAAAAGGAATGAAGGTTCAAGCAGGTAGCAAACCGTTATCGGAGAAAAGAAGGAAACAGCAGCCGGAAAAAAGAGCGGTACTTTGTCCCGTTTATAAAAAGTGCGGGGGATGTCAGCTTTTGCACATGGATTATAAAAAGCAGTTGAACTGGAAGAGGGAGCAGCTTGCCGCACTTTTAAAGCCTTACGGGAAGCTGGAGGGGATTATCGGTATGGAGATGCCGGAGCACTATCGCCATAAGGTACACGCTGTGTTTGGCAGGGACGGCAAGGGGAAGGTGATTTCCGGTGTTTATAAAGAGGGGACGCATATGATTGTTCCTGTGGAGAATTGTCTTCTGGAAAATGAAAAGGCAGATGCTATCATTCAGACGGTCAAGGAACTGCTGAAGTCCTTTAAGATTAAAACTTATGATGAAGATACAGGTTATGGTCTGCTTAGGCATGTACTGGTCAGAGCAGGATACAGCACCGGGCAGATTATGGTGGTGTTGGTTTTGGGCTCCCCCATTCTGCCGTCCAAGAACAATTTTGTGAAAGCGCTTCGCAAAGTGCATCCCGAGATTACGACGGTGGTGGTTAATGTGAATGACAAAAGGACCAGCATGGTCTTGGGAGAGAAGGAGCAGGTAATCTACGGACCAGGGTACATTGAAGATCAGCTTTGCGGCATGACCTTTAAGATATCGCCTAAGTCTTTTTATCAGGTGAATCCGGTGCAGACAGAGGTGCTTTACAAAAAAGCCATCGCCTTTGCAGGTCTGTCCGGCAAAGAAGTGGTACTGGATGCGTATTGCGGTACAGGGACCATCGGGATGCTGGCATCGCCCCAAGCAGGCAGCGTCATCGGTGTAGAGCTGAACAAGGACGCCGTGCGGGATGCTATAGCCGGGGCAAAAAGAAATAAGCTGCCGAATATTCATTTTTATCAGGCTGATGCAGGAGACTTTATGGAGCGGATGGCTGACGGTGGTGAAAAGGTGGATGTGGTATTCATGGATCCGCCGCGTACGGGAAGCAGCGAAAAGTTCCTTGCGGCGCTGGTGAAGTTGAAACCGCGGAAGGTAGTGTATATCTCCTGTAATCCGGAAACATTGGCGAGAGACTTGAAGTATTTGAACGGGAAAGGATATCGGATGAAGACGGGGGTGGGGGTGGATATGTTTCCATTTACGAAACATGTGGAGACGGTGTGCCTTCTGTCAAGAAAAGCCCAATAAATCAAAGGATTTCGCCATTTTTGGAGTAAAATAGATGTGTGTTTCTGTTTCCGTAGAGTGATGATATAATCGGAGATTTACCCCAAGGGATAGGCTTTGGAGAACGGGAAGTGTACATTTTGGCGAAAGGATACTTTTGGGCAAAAGTTTTTTACGTCACGAGGAAGATAAGATGAGTAATGATTTTGAAAATTCACAAGAGTATAGGAAAGCACTTGAGATAGCTAAGAAGCAGCAAGAATTGTATAAAAATGTGACGAAAGCGATATCTCCAGAAGCATTAGCAAAATTTCAAGAACTCAGTGACAAATTAAACGAATGGAAGAATTCACTTAATAATATGCCGGGGCTTCTAAAGTTTGCAGAAATGCTCAAAAATTATCAGCGAGAGGTCAGAGAAACGGAAGGTTTAACTGAAGCTGAATTTGAAGAAAAATATAGAACTGAAATTGAGTGGAGTGAAAAGTTCGGAAAAAATGGTTGGGTTATTTCTGAGCATTCAAATCCTGCAGATATTAAGAATTGGGAACAATTATTATGTGAAGGGGAAGCAAAGGTAGCAGAGTTTTTTGATGGAGAAGATATTGTAATTCTTGATGTGATTATAGAGGGGTTACAGGAAAAGTACGTTTCGGACGAGACACAGTTATATTTTAAGAATGGCATGCAGGCTTTTGAAAATGAAGATTATATGACTGCAGCTATGTACTTGCTTTCATTACTTGATAATAGGGTGAATAAATTAGTTGATTTTCCGAACCAACGTATGAGCTACAAAGCTAAATATTCTAATGCAGGCTTTACAAATCAAAAGGCGGAGGACTTTAGACAGCTTACCGAAAAACGAGGATTCATGTCAAAGAAAATATACTTTTTGGAAATGTATCCTTCGTTAATAGCATATTTGAATAGGATATTTATAGATGGCCCATACAAGTTCGAAAATGGCATCGAACCTCCGTATTTGAATAGAAATTGGCTAATGCATGGTCGAATGAATAGAAGTATTGAAAGATATGAATGTATACAGATTTTGAATGCGCTAAGTGTTATTGAGTTCATGTTTGGAGATAGGTAAGGAGCATTACGAATGAATAAAAGAGATGACTTTTCGCAAAAAACTATAGATAGATTATGTGAGAGAGTGGGAGGAAAGTGTTCTAATCCAAACTGTAGAAGAGAAACAAAAGGTCCTCATAGCAATCCACAAAAGCGAGTATCAATCGGTGAGGCTGCACATATAACCGCAGCAGCTGAAGGTGGACCAAGATACAACCCTGACTTAACGCCAGAAGAGAGAAGTAGTATAGAAAATGGAATTTGGTTATGCAAGTCGTGTGCAAGAATGATAGACAGTGATGAAAATCAGTATCCGGCAGAATTGTTATATACATGGAAAAGTATGGCCGAGTATGAACAATTTTGTATTATTAATCAGATGGATAACTGGTTAAAATCAAATGTGGTATTTGAAAGTAGAAAAAACATAGCATGTAGGAAGGCAAAAGAAGCATTAGATAATTTGCACGGTATATTGCAGTACGCATACGAATATTGGAAACATAATTTTGAGAATCGACATTATGGTTCATTTTTGGAAAATGAGCTAATGGAACATTGGGTTCTGTATGAAGATGATTTAAAAAGAATTTATACATTTCAAGAGAAAAGAGTGCTTTTAAATGAGGTGCTATTGGAGTATTCACTGGATTTAGGACCAGAGATATGCGAAGAAATAAATAATTATTGTAGTTATTTGAATTTCTCGTATCAAAGCGATAATTGTGGTCTATATGATAATTACTGGAGATGCTTTTTTGAAATGCTATCTACTTGTTTTGAGATTTTAGTGGGTATCAAGAAGACGGTTGATGACATATTATACCGACAATATTCTGTATGATAAGGGGATAAAGTCATAACCCCACGTTGAAAACCTATTGCATACTTTCGCTATGCAGTATAAAATCAAAGTTCAGGGAAATATTGAAACCGTTTGTCTGCTTTCAAAGAAACCTTGATTTTCTGCGGTTTGTAGGATATTAAGGGGAGAAAATGAATGTGTGTTTTCAGGTCTTTTGAATGAAACATTTGAATATTAAAACAGTGGGGTGTTTTGAGACTCTGCTGAATAATAGGCTTTTGCTAAAAGGTATCACTTTTGCGAAAATGTATGATACTTACAGGCAGAAGCCTTTTTATATAAAGTTAACTTGACTTCTAAATCTTACTGATGTAATATTTACACAAGTGCAGCAGGAGTTCGGACGATATTTTTTACGAAATCTTACGCATGTAATAAAAAGGAAGGAGGAATGTATAGTACGATATACCCATCAAAAGAAATTTTTTTACCCCAAAATCTTACAAGTGTAATATTTTGAGAATATAGTGTACATTGAAAATAGAATATGACCATATCAGCAAAGCAAAATGAATGGAGGTCAATATGAAGAAAGGAAAAAGCAGAAACAGGCGAAAGAAAACAAGAAGCAGGCTCCTATGGATTGCGATTGCTGTTATAGGAATAGCTGCGGTAATTTCTGTAGTATGTGTGGCAGGAATGTTGGCAACAAAGGAAAATGCCTGGAGAACACCGGAAGAACTTCTGGTGGAGTACATGGATCATATTCCAAAACAGGAGTATGAAGAAATGTATGCGATGCTACATATTGAGGCATCGGGAAATGTCAGTCAGGAGGATTTTGTAACTCGAAATTCAGCTATTTATGAAGGTATAGAAGTCCAGAATATGGCTGTCCAGATTATCGCATATGACGAGGAGCAAATGACGGTAACCTACCAGACTTCTTTCGATACAGTTGCAGGAACTATCAGCTTTGAGAATGAAGCACTTTTCCTAAAGGACGAAGAAGGATATAAGTTGGTTTGGGATGATTCCATGATTTTTCCGAATCTAACTTCTACAGATAAAGTAAGAGTTTCCACTACACAGGCAGAACGAGGAGAAATTCTGGATAGGAACGGACGTGTCCTTGCAGGAAAAGGTACTGCATCTTCGGTTGGAATCGTTCCGGGCAAGTTGGAAAACAGAGAGGAAGCAATCGCACAGATTGCAGAACTATTGGAAATCACACCGGAAGCGATAGAAAAGAAACTGTCTGCAAAGTGGGTAAAGGATGATTCTTTTGTTCCTATTAAAACGATTCCAAGAGTGGAAGAAATTGAGTTAATGTCTATCAGTCCAGATGAAGAAGTCCTAAAGGAGAATGAAAGGCATGAAAAGTTGCTGGAGATTCCCGGAGTGATGATATCTGATGTTGAAGTGCGTGAATACCCATTAGGAGAAGCAGCTGCACATTTGGTCGGATATGTTCAAAGTGTTACTGCGGAAGATTTAGAGGAACATGCAGGAGAAGGCTATACATCCAATAGTGTAATCGGCAGAAGTGGAATGGAGGGATTGTTCGAGAGTGAACTGAAAGGCCAGAACGGTTGCAGGATTTACATTGTAAACTCGGAAGGCAAAGAGAAGGAGGAACTGGCTTGTATCTTGGTACAGCATGGGCAGGATATTCAGCTTACGATAGATGCCGATTTGCAGATTTCCTTGTACGAACAGTTTAAGGAAGATAAAAGCTGCTCGGTGGCCATGAATCCTTATACCGGAGAGGTATTGGCTTTGGTCAGCACACCGGCCTATGACAATAACGATTTTATTATGGGATTGTCCAGTGAACAGTGGACTGCGCTTAACGAGGATGAGAATAAGCCAATGTATAATCGGTTCCAGCAAGTGTGGTGTCCGGGGTCTACATTCAAGCCAATTACCGCTGCGGTCGGCTTGGAATCAGGAGCAATCGATCCAATGGAAGATTACGGGAACGTAGGCTTAAGCTGGCAAAAGGATGAATCGTGGGGTTCCTATCATGTAACAACACTCCATGCATATGAACCAGTCATTTTAGAGAATGCCTTGATATATTCCGACAATATTTATTTCGCAAAGGCAGCATTAAAGATTGGTTCAGAAGAGATGGAAAGTTCTTTGACAGGACTTGGTTTTAATGAGGAACTGCCATTTGAGATTAAGATGGCAGAGTCGCAGTATTCTAATTCAGAGGGAATTGAAACAGAAATACAGTTAGCCGATAGCGGTTACGGTCAAGGGCAGGTTTTAGTGAATCCATTACATATGGCATGTATCTATTCTGCTCTCTGTAATAAGGGAAATGTCATAAAGCTTTATTTGGTATATCAGAATGAAGCAGTGGCTGAGTATTGGATTCCGGGTGCCTTTTCTAATGAGACAGCAAGCCGTGTATTGGAAGGAACAAAGAAGGTTGTGAATGATTCTAATGGAACTGGATATGCAGCCCATCGGGATGACATTCTTTTAGCAGGAAAAACAGGTACGGCAGAAATCAAGGCATCGAAGGATGATACTTCGGGTACGGAATTAGGATGGTTTGCAATTTTTACAGCAGAAGATACGGTAGAACGTCCTATATTGATTATCAGCATGGTAGAAGATGTAAAAGGAAGAGGAGGAAGTGGATATGTTGTTAAGAAAGACCGCCTGGTTCTGGAAGAGTGGTTTAGTAGTAATTAGTTTTTTACTGATGCTTAGTGTTTCGGGGTGCAGCGATGCACCCCCGGAAGAAGATACAGTTTCGGAAACAGTAATTGATATTCAGGCTATTCCAGAAGAACCTCAGGAGAATGCAGAAGAAATTATAAACATCTGTATAGATCTTTATAAGAAGGCAGCAGAAGAAAACAAGATAGCTGATTTGGAAACGATTCGCAGTATTGTAAATTGCCTTGGAGAAAATGGATATCCGGCTGTTGACAGCAGAAATCAAGTTAACATGACTGAGGCAGAGCAGGTACTGGAATTTTGCGAAAAGGTGGATGCACAGGAAGAAGCAGAAATAACGATTCTTGAAGTCAGTTATTTGGGCGGATTTGTAAAATACGATTTGCACTCAAAAGACGGAAGTGTGGATGTGGTCAGAAGCTATTACAAGTATGAAAACGGAGATATGAAAAGAGAGGTAACAGGAAGTTATCAAGCGGAGTATTGGAATTATACAGAAGAAGGTTACCTAATGTTTTCCGGTGTCTGGTATTCAGAAGAATTGTATGTTCTTACGTTGAGTGGGGCAGAGGAGCATACCGCATTACGAGTACAGCCATTGGATGAAACATATAGGGAGTTGAGTCGGAAATACCTCCGTCCAATCAGCTTTGAACAGAATAATATGTTCATTGTGGATTGGAGTGAGGAGGATTTTGGGGATTTGAATTTCTATGATATGTATGACATTCTTTATCCAAAAGCGAATGGTCAGTATGTTCCCTATGTTGCTGATGACAACTTATCAGTCAGTGCAGTTTATCAGATTCCAAAAGAGGAATTTGAAAGTGTTATTATGAAATATTTCAACATTGATAGTGAAATGCTACAATCAAAAACCATCTATGATTCAGAGGATTCAACTTATGAATATAAGCCGAGAGGCTTTGAAGAAGTAGAGTACCCCGAATATCCATATTCAGAGGTAGTAGGTTTTACAGAAAACAATGATGGGACAATTACACTTACAGCCAATGTAGTATTCCCTTATGCGGGTGATTCCAAGGTATATGCTCACGAGGTTGTGGTCCGTCCGTTAGAGGATGGAGGGGTACAATATGTATCTAACCGAATTATACCATCTGAAGACAACTGCAGAGAAACTTGGCATACGCCACGGTTGACGTTAGAAGAATGGGAAGAATTGTACGGAGGCGAATAATGGAAGATGTGAAATGGCTGCTTAGAAGATGTGGACTTCCAATTTCACTGCTGTTGATTTTCGTGATAGTTGGGGTGATCTGTTGGGGGAAAATACATGAAGAAGAACAAAAGGTGGCAGAAGAAGTATGGGAGCCACCTGTAGAAATCGAAAATAGCGAAGCAGAAACAGAAGAAGCCGAGAATGCGGAAACTTCCACAGAGTCAGCATATTGGTTTATTCCGCAAGCTAGTGATTGTCTTATCTCAGATGAGGAAAAAGAACAATTGCAGAGTATGGCTTTGTCAGCGGCAGATTCGGTAGCAGAAATCTATAAGGATATTGTAATTGCAGATGCACCAAGTTATTCTTCCGGCATTAGCGAATTTACCGACGAGCAGAGGAAAACTGTGGTGGAGCAATTGGGCACAAGCGGTCTGGTAAGTGTTGAAGAAGATACTGCCATGCAAAACCATGAAGCAATCGAAACATTTTATGCAGATTACTTGGATGGACGGGACTCAATGGTTACGGTATTCGAAGTACATAGGGATGGACTGATTGGAGCAGTTACTTTTATTTACCGGAAAGGTGAGTTGCAGACTTATTATATAGGCGTTCGTTGGAAGGAAGGTGGAGTGCCTGAAATACAGGGAACTTCGGTAAGTAATGTGGCTGAAATTAAGCTTACGGAAAAAGGGTATTTTATCTACGCATATGAATATGTGATTGCACATGCAAGTTTGAGACAATATTGGAGAATAGAACCGCTTCCAGAAGACTGCCAGGAACTGACGGAGAAATACATATCAGGACTAAGCTATGTGAATTACAATGTGCTTGTAACAAACTGGAACAGTAGTAATGTAGAGGATATTTTGATGCCTTGCATGTATGAAGATATCTATCGGATTTATACAGGCGAAAATCTGAAGACACAGGGATGGGAAATTCCGGCAGAAGAGTATGAAAAAATAATGACTACCTATTTCCCGGTGTCTGTGGAGCAGTTGAGAGAACATTGTAGATACAACGCAGACCACAGCAGTTATGAATATGAAATGATTTATGCCAGTCCATATCCGCCTTTTGGAGAAGTAGTTGACTATACAAAAAATGCGGATGGAACGATTACACTTATCGTGGATGGAGTATGGCCGGATTATAATTCTGATCTCGCTTTTCGGAATACGGTTGTGGTCCAGCCATTTGAAGACGGAACTTTCAGGTATCTTTCCAATTCTATAGAACAAATTGAATTGGAACTGCCGCCAATAGCAAGAACGAAAGGATGATTTTATGGTATTAAGGAAAAAGAGCATTCTACTGATCATGGTATTTCTGATTGGGTGTTTCGTGTGTGCTTGTGGAAAAGAGGATAGTGTTGCGGGAGAATCTCTTGTGGAAGATACGGAAGAAGTATCTTCCACGGAGAAAATAAAAAATGCTGAGGAAGAGGCTGCAGTACAATGGGAAAAGGGCTACGATCTTCCGGTAGATGAACAGGAAAAGGAAGAAGCTGAGAGTGACTGTAAGAAGCTGATGGAACTTTATCTTGACATTTATGAAACAGCAGATAAAGGGATAGCATCTAATGTTGTTTTGGATGATCAAACGGTTCTTGAAATGCAGAAGAAGGTAAAGGACGCAGGATATCCAATTGCTACGATGGTAACGTATTCTAACATGGAGAATTATGAAAGTGTTGACAGTTTTCTGAAAGAATGTATGGAAGGGAAAAGAGGCTCTGTGGTGATTTATGAAATCCATAATGATGGTGAACTGGGCAGAATGAAATTCATTTTTGATGGAACGGATATGTATGTTGTGAGTACAAGAGGAATCAGGAATGCTGACAACAAGCTGGGAATTTCGTACATTTCTTATACGAGATTCAAAGAATGGAAATACACGGAAAAAGGATGGTTCTGCTATGAGCTGTGTGTGCCAGAGCCGCCAGAGGTTAGTGAAATTATGGATGGAAGCTGCTTGATCAGAATAAAACCTATGACAGAGGAACAGCGTGAAATGTCTGAACGTTGTGTCCGGGGGCTTGGATATCAGGGACAGAATCTTTTGTGTTCCAACTGGAATGCAGAAAATATGAGTGAGTTGGATTATAACGGAATGTTTGAATATCTGTATGGAATGAAATATGGAGAAAAGTTCAATTCCGAAGATTATCCAAATGGCATTCCGAAAGAAGAATTCGAAAATCTGATTATGGAGTATCTTCCCATAACAGCGGAGTAGATACGAGAGTACGCAGTATTTGATGAGGAAAAGCAGACATATTATTGGGTGCGTCTTGGATGTTTTAATTACGCACCTACTCTCTTTGGAACTTCTCTGCCAGAGGTTGTCGATATCAAAGAAAATGAAGATGGAACAGTCACATTAACAGTTGAGGCGGTTTGTGATATGGTCATTTGCGATGATGCGGTCATAACCCATGAACTTACGGTAAGGTTTGCAGAGGATGGAAGTTTTCAGTATTTGGGAAATGAAATCCTAAATGACGGAATTATGCATATACCAGACTACCAATACCGTATTAAAGATTAATTTGATAATAGTAGTGTTCTATGGTAATCTTACAGATGTAAGAAAAGAAAGGAGGACACATGAAAAAATTAAAATTAGTTGGAATATTGGCAGCAGTTGTATTGATAGGCAGTGTGATTTCAATTCCACTTATAAATAACCATACAGCCTATAAGGTGGAAAAGACATTATGTGAAATTCCGTTGCCAGAGGAAACAGAATTGATAGAGTCGTTGTCACAGGCTGGGAAGCTGACGGGTAACGGAAATGGAATGCAGTATTTCGGAGCAATTTTAATTCGAAGTGATTTGTCTTTGGAAGAACTGGATGCTTACTATTCAGGTTACAGAAGTAATGAATGGGAATGTTTGGTGGAAACTCAGGAAGGGCAGTCCATTGAGGTGATTGATTACGAGACACTACAATTTTCGGAAGAAATAAAGGGCAGTGGTTATTACATTGTATATTCTTGGGGAAGTGGAAAATCTCTATTGGAAGAGCTGGATATACGTGGACATTAAAAGGAGTGCTATAACAATGAAGAAATTTTTGAAGATTATGCTATGTATTATGGGTTCGCTTCTTGCAGTGATTGTAGTATTTTGGTTTTGCATTTCGTATACGGTAAATTACAAGAAGACAACTTGCGATACATCTGTTTCTCCAGATGGAAAATATGAATTGGCACTTCAGGCAGTCGGAGAACCAGACTGGCCTTTTGGTTCAGCAAGTGGACGATTAGTCCTTATGGAAGGCAAAGATAAGATATCTCAAACAGATTTTGAATTGCACAATGACGGTGGAAGCATCACAAGTAATTGTTGGAAAGTTACATGGTATGAGGACTATGTAGAAGTGATCCTATCAGGCGAAGAACAATTTGATGAACAAGTCATTTTATATTTTGATGGTACGAAAGAATTACAGCAATTGACAAATATTGCAGATATTGAAGTGGACTATCCATCAGGAGAGAAATTAGATGAAAGCCGGGTTATAACCGAACAATCCTTTGAGGTAGATTTGAATGATTGGGGCGAGGTACGATTTGTGTCGTATCTGCCGACTTATGATACGCTTTGGGAAGATGTCTCATTTGTGCTGGCAAAGGACAATCAAATTGTGTACCATTTTCCAGCTTATTTTGAAAACAATAGTACTGAGAATGATAGTGTAGGTATGTTTGACAGCGTAGAGGCAGTTGGATTTCAAGATATAGATGGCGATGGTGCAAAGGATGTGATTGTCATTGTAAATTATGTTACAGGAGCAGGACCACAGGGAATGATACCACGGAAGACCATTAGAATATTTAGTTCACAGAATAAGGGTTTTATCATTCACCACGATTTAATAGATGAATTAATGAAAAATATGAAAGAGGATGCTATTTCTATTTCTGCGATATGTGATTATGTGACATTGATTGAAAAAGATGAAATATATGATGGATATCGTACTATATACCAACAATACTTCGCAGACGAAGGATGTGATTTTATGATATCATATAGTGCGAGTGGAAATTCCAGAGTTATCTTAAATGAGAATGAGGAAATAATAGAATTTCTTGCATATGACAGACTTTCGGAAAATGAAAAATGTGAATTATATGTTTTGTACAGAAGTAAGAAAAACGCAGATGGTTCATGGCATATCTCAGAGGCAGAGATTCTTGATATATTTGCTTATAATGTGTCTACAAAAGATGTGGTTAGTAGTGGTAAAACATCATGGTCAGCAACCGGAAATGAAAAGTATTATGAAGTAACAGGCGAAAAATAAAATGAAATCGGGTGAAAGCCAATTTCGTAGTTGGCATTTACCCGATTTTGTTATTTCCAGATATTCATGTCTGACAAGATAGACATAGTTATTTCGGTTGCGTTGCCTCCGGTAGCATCGCTGTCTGCACCAATGTTGGTAGCAAAAAAGTATGTATTATCTGCAGTTTCGATATAACCGATAAACCATCCGTTCACATCCTGACCATCCACACGTCCGGTTCCGGTCTTTCCGTAGAATGTTCCGGCATCGGAAGAGGAAAGGCAGATGGCATCTTTTACTGCATTGATATTTTCAGGGGCGAAGCCGAAGCTGTTATTTTGTAGCTTGGTTAGAAGTTCGACCTGCTCTATTGGGGAAATCTTCAAGGAAGATTCCATCCAATAAGTGGAGAAATCACCACTTATATTTTCGTTTCCATATCCAATTTCCTGAATATAGTTGGAAATGTCAGCGGCTCCAAGCTGTTCGTCCACAGATTCAAAATACCAATTCACAGAGGAATTCATTGCAGACTGTAAGGTCTGATCCGCATTCCATGCTTCAAATGGATAAGTTTCGCCATTCCATGCAATGAACGAATTTTCCGGTGTAATGATATCTTCTCCCAATCCGAACAGGGCATCATATATCTTGTAGGTGGAGTTTGGAGCAACTCGTAAGGTGGAATGCTCCATGTCGTGTATGCTCCATGCATCATTTTCTAAATCATATAAAACAAAGCTACCTTCGTATTCTCCGAAGTATGTGGAGAGGTCTACATAGGTAACATTCTCAGAAGAGGAATCCCATTGGTAGTGGCTTCCATCTGCTGCGTATGTAGAAATAAAAGGTGCGAATCCAAGTAGAAGGACAGCAGTCAACATGAATGCAGTCATACCTTTTATTCTTTTTATAAATGTCGGCTTCTCATAAGAGGCAATGTTAATAATTCTCCGTTTCATCTGCTCCATGTTTCCACCAAGGCCGGCAGCAAACGGAAAAGGAGTAAGTGAAACTTTCTCTGCAAAGTTAATCAGTGTATTGCCATAATCTTCGTAAGCATCCTCTTCAAGCATTTTCAAAACGGAAGTGTCACAGGCAACCTCTCTGTCATTACGCATTTCTTTCAATGCATACCAGACAAGAGGATTGAACCAATATACCACTCCGGCAAGGTTCATCAGATAACTGGCAATAGCATCTTTGTGCTTATAGTGCTGCAGTTCGTGTAACAGCATGTACCGCATATCGGATTCGTTGTAATCAGAGATCAGATGAATCGGCAGATAAATACACGGTTTCAAAAGTCCCACAATAATCGGGGATTTCAAAAATGCGGTGCTGTAAACAGGTATATTTCTGTGAATTCCCATTTCCTCTAAACATCGATGATATAGTCTGCGTACCTCCGGGTTCTGGAGGGGAAGTGCAGATTTCTCCAAAGTGCGTAGGCGGAGCGAGGATTTGACTACCAATATAATCATTGCAAAAATGCCTACAATCCATATCCCTAACAATATGTATCCGGCAATGGATGGTGTCTCGCTTTTTACAGAAAGTGCGAAGTCATTCATCCAGTCTGTATTTCCTGCTGGATTAATTCCCATAGCTTCTCCTATAGCGGTTGCGGTACCAGAAGCAGGAGAGCTTCTTAAGTTACCAAGCCACGAGAAGATTTGTGCAAATCCGATGAGACGGAACGGTATAAAGGGAACTGTCAGCAACCCAAGAAGCAGGAACCACAGATTATACTGCATCCGGCTGGACAGGTTGTTTTTGAATATCCGCTTGGCTATCAAAAGAATTCCGATGATACCGCTGATAAATACATTGCATATTAAAAAGCGTATCATAAAATTAGCCACGTTAATTTCCTCCTTTTTTTGACCTCTTGGAAAGAAGGGAACGGAGGGTGTCTATTTCTGTTTCAGACAGTCTGTCATTTTCTATATAGGCAGACAGCATGGCAGTGATATCCCCGTCATAGTATCGTTCCAGAAAAGAGTTGCTTTCCTGGCCGATGTATTCGCTTTCTTTCACGACTGGGGTATAAACAAACACTCGGCTCTGTTTTTCATAAGTCAGAACGCCTTTTGTTACGAGACGTTTGATTAAAGTCTGTATCGTCTTAGGACTCCAGCTTGTGGTCTGTAATAATTTATCTGTTATTTCATTGGTACTGATCGGCGCATGTTTCCATACGATTTTCATAACTTCAAATTCAGCTTCAGAAATCTGTGGTAAATCGCTCATTTCAAATCCCTCCTTAAATCTTACAGCTGTAATAAATATATTATAGACGCTATTTATGTGGTTGTCAATTTCAGAAAAAACATATTGACTTGAAATCTTACTTGTGTAATAATTGAAATATTACAAGAGTAAGATTTGGAGATGGCAACAAAAAGAAAAGAACCAGAATCACAACGGATTAGCTGGTTCCTTTACTCGTTTGAATTACCTCTTTTATGTATAAGTGCTAAGAGGTATTCAATTGCTGGAAGAATCTCGGCTGCCTCTTGCTCATCACATTCCTGTAGCATCAATAACAGTTTTTGTTTTTTCACCCCATCCGTAGCAATAACTTCTCGGAATCTCAATGAATGAGATTCCAACCGAAAATTGACAACAGAATATCATGCAGGAAAAGAAGTTTGAGAAAAATGGACATAAATATTGGACATAGCGGGTACTATGCCTTGAAAAATCTTATGGAATCGCCTAAGATATCATTATTAGGCGGTGAATCCTAATAATGATTTTTGAAATGCTTCAATTGAAGGCATTTCCCAGGCATCAAGGTGTTGCAGCATCATGATGCCGTAGAGGCGGCAGTACCACATCTTAGTTGAGCGGTGCCTGCCGTCTTCTAATTTATAGTCCTCTTTCTCACGCTTGTTGGAGCGTTCCACGGAAGTCCTTCTATCATATTCCTTTTCCCATGCTTTAGAGTCCCTTGGCGGTATGTTAAATAACCTTGGATTATCATCGGTAAAGATGTGTACGGTTCTTCCATATTTCGCTGGTGAACAGGGGTGTTCACAGAAGCAGCCGCGTTTGCGGACTGCTTTCGGGCACCGGTATTTTGCGCGGTGCCTGGCAGCTTCATATCCATCTTTGTGCATGCGTAAGCCCATTTTACAGACAGGGACACCATCATCATCAATAGTGAAATCATCCTTATAAGTGAAATATCCGGTATGTCCGGAATTGAGGTCAATAAAAGGAACGATATTTTCCCGCCTGCAGTAATCATAGACAGCGTAAGCGTCGTGGGCAGAATCCAGAAGGAGTTTTTCAATGCGGAACCCGGGAAGATAAACTTTCATGGTGAAAAAGGAATGGAGGAAGGAAAGCATATCATGCCGGGAAGCCCGCTCCAAAAGAGGAAATACCGGAAGGTCATTGCAGGAATCGGAAGCCACATACATGTAGAGATGGTAACCGAAGAAATAGCATTCGCGGTGGGGGTCCCACCCCCAGCAGCAGTCGGGCTGGGAATAATGACGTTTGCAGTTACAGGAAGAACAGCCTTTCTCCTTACAATCGCAGATGCGCTTTTTGCGCTGCTGTGCGGCAGTACGGACAGGAGTGCCGTCACCGGCAAGAGCCAGGTGGTGGGGATTAACCAACCCCCTGTGGATGGATTGGTCCAGGAACTGCTGCTGATAAAGCCGGAAGATAAGGAAGAAGGGGTTTTGTGGTTTTAAGTGCCAGCGTTCCAGCAGGGGCAGGAGTCTGGAAGCAGTGCTGGAAGAATCACAGGGAGTCTTCTGCCCTTTCTTTTTTCCTTTGGGAGGCTTCAATTTGGGGAACCGGTCTTTTGGGGAGAGGTTATTCTGAGCATCCATCCAAATGCGGGAGAAGAAATCATAAAAAGTGCCAATGCCGGGGGTATCGCCGAAGGGGAAGCCGCTGAGGATGGCAAAAAGGGGAGTTTCCCTAAGCATGCGGCACCAGACAGTGATGGAAGCCACCTTCAATTTTAGGGCAAGCAGATAGGAACGCAGCATACAGGAAGGAAGCCGGGGTTCCGGTCCAAAAACAGAGTAGCAGTCCCGCATAATGGAATCCGTGAGGGAAAGATCGAGATACCAGAACTGCACGATATAATCCCAGGAGGCTTTGGGAAGGACAAAAGGGTTAGGGTAAAACTTAAGGAAGTCGGATACGAAAGTATCCTGATAGGCGGCATGACCGCCGGGGTTACAAGGTAGCATGAAAAATCGCCTCCAATCAAAAAATGTACTTTTTGATCAAGGGCGCGTAGCGCCGCATTTTTTTGACTGGTTTGTCAAGTGTTTTAGAAAAAAAGTGGGTGATTTTTGAAAAATGGGGTCTGAAAGCCTTATGAAATAAGGGCTTAAGATTCCGAGAAGTTATA
>BLLW01000019.1 GCA_011959285.1 Lachnospiraceae bacterium
GTTGACGAAGGAAAAGGAGCGGGCTGTCTTTACGGGACCGGACGGAAAATCCATTGAGGGAAGCGGAGAAGTGACTCGCAAGGTACAGGAACTTCTGCGGCTGGATTACCGCCAGTTCAAGCAGTTATCCATGATTGCCCAGGGAGAGTTCGCAAGGCTTTTATCTGCGCCGCCATCGGAAAAGACGAAGATTTTTCGGGAGATCTTCGGAACAGATCTGTACGAGAGGATTGCCGCCTCTTTAAAGGGAAAGTCTGGCGGTATCTATAAACAGATCATGGAATGCAGGCATAAAATGGACGAAGACATTGACATGCTTTCCGGGGACGAAGAGGATGGAGCAAAAGCAGGGAGCCATTATTATGAGGGCATCATAGCGCTTCTTAAGGGGGAAGAAAGAAAACTACGGAAAAAGGGGAAGGAACTTCGCACAGCTTACGCCGGGAAGGACGAGAAGGTTCAGGTCCTTGCCGGGCAGATAGCGGAAAATGAACGGGTACAGAGCCTTTTTGATAAGTTGGAAAAAGAAAAAGTACGCGCCCAGGCACTCCATGAGAGAGCAGATGAGATAAAGCAGAAGGAAGATCTGCTAAAGCAGCAGGAGCGGGCAGCTTCTCTGAGAACCGTGGAAATACAATTGACTGCCCTTGAAGAACAGAATGTGATTCTGAAAAAGGAAATACAGGACTATTCGGAGGAGATTCGGCTTTTAGAGCAAAAAAATAAAGAAGAAGAGACTTTTTTTGAACTGCAGGAGGAAATTGCCGCCGGCTATGAGGAGGAAAAAAGATGGCAGGAGGCGGAACGCCAGCTTAAAAAGGAGCGTCAAAAGAGTGCAGCGAAGGAAGAAGAACTGAACAGGCAGCAAAAGATTTATCTGGCGGCAGAACAGGAAGAGGAAGAAGCAAAACGGTTATACGAGCAGACAGATTTAGCGTACCGTCACGGTATGGCAGGAATTTTGGCGGAAGGGCTGAAAGAGGGAATCCCCTGCCCGGTGTGCGGGGCGGTGCACCATCCCCAGCCGGCAGCTAAGAGCGGCAGCCTTCCTACAAAGGAGCGGGTAAAAGAACTGAAGGACGTTTATGAGACAAAGCAGAAGAAACGGGTGGAGGTTCACGGCAGGACTGCCGCCTGTGCGGCGGAAAGCGGGGAGCTTAAGCGGCAGGTACAAGACTGGACAGATCAGTGCACGCAGCTTGAGGCATGCAGGAAAAGCAGAAATCCTGTCATAGGGGCGTATCTTACGGAGCATAGCCAGGAAGCCTTCCGGGAGCAGCTAAAGCAGTATCAGCAGCGGAGCGCCGTCCTTAAGGAAAAGAAAAAGCTGCTTTATAAGCGGCAGCAGGAAGAAATGCTTTCAAGCGAAAGACTGAAAAAGCAGAGAGAAGAATTTGACAAGGGATTAAAGGCGGCAGGCTTTTCATCCAGAGAGGCATATCTCAAAGTACGCAGGGAAGAAAAGGAAATCCGCGCGCTTCGGGAGGAAATCGAAGCTTATCGGAAAGACTGCCATTTGAACGCGGAAATGCTCAGCCACCTTACAGAAGAGACCGGCAGGGCAAAACTTATGGACATGCAGGAACTGAAAGAACAGCTCCGTCAGGCAGAAAAAGAAAGAAAAGCCCTCTTTGATGAGCAGCTTATATTGGACAACCGCCACAAAAGCGTGAAAAAGGGTCTTTTCTCCCTTGAAGAGAAGAACAGGCAGCTGACGGCGCTGATGGAGCGCTATAGTCTGATCAAGGATTTGGATGACGCTGCAAATGGGAATAATAAAAAGAGACTGGTCTTTGAACAGTATGTGCTTGCCGCTTACTTTGAGGATATACTGACCGCCGCGAATATCAGGCTCCGCCTTTTAAGCAGCGGGAGATATGAGCTGAAAAGGGTGGAACAGATCAGCGACGGAAGAAGCAAGGACAATCTGGAAATCGAGGTTTTAGATTATTATACGGGCAAATATCGTTCCGTCAAGACTCTTTCAGGAGGGGAATCTTTCAAGGCATCTTTATCATTGGCGTTAGGGATGAGCGATGTGGTACAGTCGGAAAGCGGAGGGCTTAAGGTGGAGGCGCTGTTTATCGATGAAGGTTTCGGCAGCCTTGACGGGGAATCCCTTGACCAGGCGTGCCTTACCTTACAGACGCTGGTGGAGCGGGACCGGCTGATCGGTATCATCTCCCACGTGCCGGAGCTTGCAGAAAAGATCGGAAATCAGATACAGATCGACAAAACAAATGCTGGAAGTAAGGCGCTTGTTATGTTATCGTAATAAATGAAATGGTTACAGAAACCATTTGATCGGAAAGGAGGACTTACATGGAAAATCAATTTGACGTGATTATCATCGGCGCAGGTCCCGGAGGTATCTTTTGTGCCTATGAATTGCTTGATAAAAAAGAGGATTTAAAAGTATTGATGGTGGAAAAGGGGCGTTCCATTGAAAAGCGTCAATGTCCTAAGCGCATCACGAAGCAGTGTGTAGGCTGCAGTCCCTGTTCGATTACCACAGGATTTGCCGGCGCCGGCGCATTTTCCGATGGGAAATTGTCTCTTTCGCCGGATGTAGGAGGCAATCTGCCCGCAATCTTAGGATATGAGAAGACAGAGGAACTAATCAGGGAATCTGATGCCATTTACCTGAAATTCGGCGCGGACACCAATGTCTACGGCGTAGACAAACAGGCAGAAATTAGGGAAATCCGTAAAAAAGCAATCAATGCCAATTTAAAGCTGGTAGAATGCCCCATCCGCCACTTGGGAACGGAAGAGGGGTACAAGATCTACGAAAAACTGCAGCACCATCTGGAGGAAAAGAAAGTGTCCTTCCGGTTCAACACCATGGTGGAAGAGATTCTGGTGGAGAACGGGCAGGCGGTAGGCGTAAGGACGGATAAAGGAGAAACCTTTTATGCCAGAGAAATCGTATCTGCGGTAGGACGTGAGGGCGCAGATTGGTTTAAGGATAAATGTCAGGAAATCGGTATCGAGACCACCCCGGGCACGGTGGATATCGGTGTCAGAGTGGAAGTACGGGATGAGGTGATGCAGTTCCTCAATGAAAATCTTTATGAAGCAAAACTGATTTATCATACGCCTACTTTTGACGATAAGGTAAGAACTTTCTGCACCAATCCGTCCGGGGAGGTGGCGACAGAGTATTACGAAGGCGGTCTGGCGGTGGTCAACGGTCATGCCTATAAGTCCAAGGAGTATAAGACCAACAACACCAATTTTGCTATTTTGGTCAGCAAGAACTTTACCAAGCCATTCAAGACGCCGATCGAGTACGGCAAGCACATTGCCCAGCTCTCCAACATGCTCTGCGGAGGCAAGATACTGGTGCAGACTTTTGGGGACTTTAGAAGAGGCAGAAGGACCACGGAGGAGCGTCTTTGCCGCAACAATATCATGCCTACCTTAAAGGATGCAGTGCCGGGCGATCTTTCTTTGGTTTTTCCTCACCGGATCATGGTGGATATCGAGGAAATGTTACTTGCACTGGACAAGATTACGCCGGGGATTGCAGCGGACGAGACTTTGCTTTACGGGGTGGAAGTAAAATTCTACTCCAATAAGGTGATCGTGAACAAAGATTTTGAGACCAGTATCAGGGGACTTCGGGCAATCGGCGATGGAGCAGGCGTGACCAGAGGGCTTCAGCAGGCGTCTGCCAATGGCATCAGCGCTGCGAGAAGTATTTTGAGGACGTTTGAAGCATGAAGACAGGAAGAAGGATAGCTGCCCTGCTTGCCTGCGGGCTCTTGCTCTTTTTTGCAGGCGGATGCAAAAAAAATGACGCAGACACTAAACTGGTGTTGACTACCGGCTTTAAGAAAGATGAGATTTTCAGGATAGAAACCATGTCCTGTACTTTGCCTGAGATTATGGTATATCTCACCAATACCCAGGATCAATATGAAAGTGTCTACGGAAAAGAAATATGGAAAACAGATTTAAATGGCGTCACTCTTGAAGAAAACATAAAGGAGACGGTTCTTGCCCAGCTTGCGCAGATTAAGACCATGAATCTTTTGGCGCAGCAGCACGGCGTCGCATTAAGCGATGCTGAGTATAAACTTGCGAAATCTGCCGCAGCGGCATATTATGCGTCTTTGAATGAGGCAGAGCGGGAGAGCATGGATGTCACGGAGGAAACCATCGAAAATCTGTATGCGGAGTTTGCCCTGGCAAACAAGGTTTATGAATATATCATCAAGGATATCAATCCTGAGATCAGCGATGACGAGGCAAGAACCATTACAGTGGAACATATTCTGATCGTAACATATGCGCTGGACGGTACCGGCAAAAAGATAGAGTATACCCAGAATGCCAAAGAAGAAGCGAGGCGGCAGGCGGAGGAAATCTTGAAGCTGGCAAGGGAAGAGGATAGTGATTTTGAAGAACTGGTGCTTCAATACAGCGAAGGCGATAAGGGAACCTTTTCTTTCGGAAAAGGAGAAACGGATCCGGCTTTTGAGGAAGCGGCATTTAATTTGGGAAATGGAGAGATCAGTGATATCGTGGAGACCGAGTACGGCTACCACATCATCAAATGTATCAGTACTTTCAACAGGGAAGAGACAGATGCCAATAAGGTAAAGATCGTGGAAAAAAGGCGGAAAGAGGTTTTTGGTCAGGAATACGATGCCTTTGTGAAATCCCTTGCCAGAACCTTGAATGAGGAATTGTGGGAAACGGTTTCGTTTATTGAGAACAACGAAGTGACGACCAGGGATTTCTTCGACATTTATAATCAATATTTTAATTAATAAAAATTTTAGAATTAGAAAAAGCCCGTAAATACAAGGGAAAACGCAAATTATTAGCACTCATGATAAACGAGTGCTAATTTTGCCTTGACTTTTAAGAAAAAGGGAATTACACTTATTTTTAGCTTAAGATAGCGGCGGCGGGACATGCAGCGATCTTATATGAAACATGGATATGGAAAGAGTAGAAAAAGGAGTGATTTATCGTGGCAGAGAAACACGGAAGCTTATCAATCAACAGTGAAAACATATTCCCGATCATTAAGAAATGGTTGTATTCAGATCATGACATCTTTTTCAGGGAATTGATCTCCAATGGCTGTGATGCCATAACCAAGCTGAAAAAGCTGGACATGATGGGAGAATATTCTCTTCCAGCAGAGTATAAAGGGAAAATACAGGTGCTGGTGAACCCTGAGGAGAAGACCCTTAAGTTCATCGATAACGGCATCGGCATGACGGCGGATGAAGTGGAAGAGTATATCAACCAGATCGCCTTTTCCGGCGCAACGGATTTTATTGCAAAGTATAAGGATAAGACCAACGAGGATCAGATTATCGGTCATTTCGGACTGGGCTTTTATTCTGCATTCATGGTAGCCGACGAGGTGCATATCGATACCCTCTCCTGGCAGGAAGGCGCACAGCCTGTCCACTGGGAATGCGACGGCGGAACAGAATTTGACATGAAGCAGGGGGAAAGAGAAGAGGTGGGTACCACCATTACCCTGTTTTTGAATGAAGATGTGCTGGAGTTCTGCAATGAGTATAAGGCAAGAGAAGTAATCAAAAAGTACTGTTCTTTCATGCCTATTGAAATCTATCTGTCCAAGGAAAATACCAAGGAGACCCAGACCATCGATGCGGATGAGAAGCTGGACACAGATACCGTGGTAGAGGAGATCAAGCCGGAGAAGGAAGAAGACAAATTAAGATACAAGATTGTAAAGCGCCCTGAACTTTTGAACGAGACCATGCCTCTTTGGGCAAAGCATCCCAATGAGTGTACCAAGGAAGAATATCTGGAATTTTACCGCAAAGTCTTTCAGGATTACAAGGAGCCTTTGTTCTGGATTCATTTGAATATGGATTACCCGTTCAACTTAAAAGGTATTTTGTACTTCCCCAAGATCAACATGGAGTATGAATCTATCGAAGGCGTCATTAAACTGTACAACAATCAGGTGTTTATTGCAGACAACATCAAGGAAGTCATTCCGGAATTTTTGATGCTTTTAAAGGGTGTCATCGACTGTCCCGACCTGCCGCTGAATGTGTCCAGAAGTGCGCTGCAGAATGATGGATTTGTAAAGAAGATTTCTGATTATATTTCCAAAAAGGTGGCAGATAAGCTTTCCGGTATGTGTAAGACAGAAAAGGAAGAATACAATAAGTATTGGGATGACATTAGCCCGTTTATCAAATTCGGATGCCTTAAGGACGACAAGTTCTGTGAAAAGATGACAGATTATATCCTGTTCAAGAACCTGGAGGGAGAATACTTAACGCTCCCCGAATGCTTAGAAGTCAATAAGACAGACGTAGAAGAGGAAAAGGAAGAAGGGGCAGAAGCAGACGGCAAGGATGAGAGCGAGTCTCAGGCAGCAGAGGTTATCGATGCAGACGGCAACGTGGTGAATACCGGAGCAGACGAAGAAGACGCTGCCGAAGAGGAAGAAAAGAAGGAAAAGGTCATTTATTATGTGACGGACGAAAAGCAGCAGGGACAATATATCAGTATGTTCAAGGCAGCAAAGATGGATGCCGTGATTTTGACCCACAACATCGACCAGCCCTTTATTTCTCAGCTGGAAGCGAAAAATGAGGGAATCAAATTCCAGAGAATCGATGCGGATCTTACAGATACCTTTAAGGCAAAGACCAGCAAGAAAGCAGAAAAGGAATTGGAAGAGGCAGCAGATGCCATCGCCAAAGTGATGAAGAAGGTCCTTAAAAAGGATAAGATTACCGTCAAAGTCGAGAAATTGAAAAACAAGAAAATTTCTTCCATGATCACCCTTTCAGAGGAGAGCAGGAGAATGCAGGATATGATGAAGATGTACTCTATGCCCGGTATGGATATGGGCGGCTTTGGAAAGGAAGGGGAGACGCTGATCTTAAATGCGGCGCATCCGCTGGTGCAGTACATTATGGAGCATACGGAAGGCGACAATGTAAACATGATCTGCGAGCAGCTGTATGATCTGGCTCTTTTGCAGCATGCGCCTTTAGAGCCTGAGGCAATGAGTAAATTTGTGGCAAGAAGCAACGATATCATGATGCTTCTTACTAAATAAAGATTAGCCGCCGGCAAACGGCATATGAACAATTTATATACCTCTGCATATGATATGAATAACTATATATGCAGAGGTATTTTTATGCCCGAAAATATTTTACGAAGCGCCCAGACGGATAACACGTATTCCGGAAAACTCCAGATTAATGTGACTTCCACCCTGGGACTGATACCGATACAGGATGCCACCGTGACAATTTCCTATACAGGCGTGCCGGATGTAACCATAGAGAAACTTACTACAGATTCGTCAGGTCAGACAGAAGAAATCGACCTGCCGGCACCGCCCCTTGCATACAGTCTGACACCGGTAGAACAGCAGCCGTATTCTGAGTATAATATTCAAATCGAAGCGCCCGGATATGAGCCTCTTTTGATTTCGGGAACAGAGGTCCTGCCGGATGTCACGGCAGTGCAGCCGGTCAGCCTGACGCCTTTAGAGGAGCCGGAGGAAGAAGAGGAAGTGATCGTGATACCGGATCACACGTTGTACGGGGAATATCCGCCCAAGATTCCGGAAGATGAGATCAAACCTATGGATGAAAGCGGAGAAATCGTCTTAAGCCGCGTGGTGATTCCTGAGTATGTGGTCGTTCATGACGGCGTTCCCGACGATCCGACGGCGCCAAATTATTACGTAAGGTACAGGGATTATATCAAAAACGTTGTTTCTTCTGAAATATATGCTACCTGGCCGGAGAGTGCAATCTATGCCAATACGCTTGTCATCATGTCATTTACGCTGAACAGAGTTTATACTGAGTGGTATCGAAATCAAGGGTATAACTTCACCATTACATCCTCTACCGCATATGATCAAAAGTGGATGCATGGAAGAAATTTCTACCAGAATATCGATAGAATCGTGGATAGTGTGTTTGCCAATTATTTGTCCCGTCCGGGGGTACGTCAGCCGATTTTTACTTCTTACTGCGACGGCAGAAGGGTCACCTGTAACGGGTTAAGCCAGTGGGGCTCCAAATATCTGGGAGAAGAGGGCTACTCTGCAATAGATATTATTCATTATTACTACGGAAGCGATATGTATATCAACACAGCACAGAGCGTTGCTGGGGTTCCTTCTTCCTTCCCGGGGTACAATTTGAATATAGGAGCTTCGGGGGAGAAGGTAAGGCAGATTCAGCAGCAGTTGAATCGGATTGCAAGAAATTATCCTGCCATTCCTACCGTTTCTGCCGATGGGATTTACGGATCGGCAACTGCCAATGCGGTAAGGACCTTCCAGAGGATATTTAATCTTCCGCAGTCCGGAATCGTGGATTATCCTACTTGGTATAGTATCTCTAATATTTATGTGGGAGTGAGCAGGATTTCTGAGCCTGGGTGAGATAGAAGACAGGAGTACACAGACTATCGAGGCGCGGAGCAACAAAGCAGCAGGGACCGGCAATGGAAGGAGTTCTCTGCAGGGGGCAGGCGGTGCATCACTGTCTGCCCCCTGCAGAGAACTCCTTCCATTACCTTCTTCAAGGTGTTAAGAGGGAGGTCTTAGATTCTATAATATTCTCCGTGAGTAGTCCTATTTTTTTAGGTATTGAAGAATTGGTTCAATATATTTTTTATTTGAAATATCATAGGATGAAGAAATCATTTTTATCATAATCTGCTCTTCTTCGGTTTTATCTTTTTTAGCTTTGAGTGTTTTAATAAACATTTTCATCATAAGTTTGGACGGTGCAGACATTTTTTCATAATTGAATCCTCCCGGACAATAAAATGCTTTTACCTTTTTCTGCTCGTGCTCGTTGAAATTCTGTTTGAGAGAGGTTTCAATCGCCGGATTGTCGATTGGACTTCCACCAACACAAAATGCAACCAGCTTTTTATCAGCCCATTTGTCTATATTGCTCTTAAACCAATTAATTTTACTGATACCGCCTGCACATGCCCAGCTTCCAAAGATGATTGCTTCATATGCGGTCAGGTCTTTCTTTTTTGCGGCGGACAATGCAAGACAGTCAGCTTCCGTCTCTTCCGCGATCCATTCGGCATAGCGCTTTGTAAATCCAGTTTGTGAGTTGTAAATTACAATTATGTTCATCTGCTTAAATCTCCTTTTTTAGATTTTCATTGGTGGTTTTCTTTTCCAGATTTTCTATTCCTGCATATAATTTTGATAAAAGAATAAAAAGAGTTTCAATCTCCTCGACTGTATATACTTCAAAGAGATATTTCAATTCTTCCTGATATTTAAAAAAATCATTTGTAAAATAGTCGTTTACTTTTTCTGTGGGGCAGATACACATCGCTCTTGTATCATGCGGGCTTTGCTGAATCGTGATAAATCCTTTCTTCATCAAAACATCAGCCAACTTTTTGATATTTTGTCTTGAACATCCCAATAAAGTTCCTAATTGGGTAAATGTCAGCGGTTCCGTTGATTGTCTGACGATTGATAAGAGCATAAATTGCTTTAACGATATCTCTGGAATATGGTTATCGAAAAGTGTCTGCAGCTTGTTCCCGGCAATAAATAATGTGCTAAAAATAGCCTTTCTTTGGTTTTCAGTGGAATTTGAAAATTTTGTAGTCAAATCATCTAAATTCATGCAATCCTCCACATTGGTAACTTGTTACGATTGACATTATAGCAACAAGTTACCAATATGTCAATAGGAACTGTATTCCTTTAGAACATTTCACTTCAGCGGAAAAACCAGATGCAGAAAAGGGCAGGAAAGCAGTTGACAATGCGGCAGATGCATGATATGTATGATGAAAGACAGAGAAAAACGTGGTGGCGCAAGGAAAATTAGGACAATATCAGGAAAGACCTTGAAGTCTATTGTGTGGTATGCTATATTTATTTAAACAATTGAATAGCAGTGATGTCTTCAGGGCAGGGTGAAATTCCCGATCGGCGGTTAAAGTCCGCGGGCGCGAAAGCGCGGGGTTTGGTGAAATTCCAGAACCGACGGTATAGTCCGGATTAAAGAAGGTGTATTGAGATTGTCAGATTCATTCTGACAATGGATTTTGCACTCTTTTTTGTCAAATTGCACTGTTGACATTTTCAATACACCTTAAATATTAACACCTGAAAGGCATTCGGACCTTTCAAGTGTTAATTTTAATTTAAGGAGGTATTCAAATGAATATCAGTAAATCAAAGAAACTCACAACAATAGGGATGTTATGCGCACTTGCTTATGCAGCAGTGGCTTTTGGGCGCATCCCGCTTATACTTTTTTTGAAGTATGACCCCAAAGATGTCATCATAACAATCGGAGGATTGATTTTCGGACCGCTTACATCCCTTGCTATAACGGTGATTGTTTCTGTAGTGGAAATGTTTACAATCAGCACAACAGGAATCTTAGGCTGCGTTATGAATATTATTTCTGGCTGTTCCTTTGCGTGCACTGCCGCATTTATCTACAAAAAGAAGCGTAAACTTTCAGGTGCCATTTTGGGACTTTTGTGCGGCTGGGGCTGCCAGGTTGTAGTAATGATGCTTTGGAACTATTTAATAGCTCCAATCTACATGGGCTATCCAAGAGAAGCTGTCATAAAATTACTGCTTCCAGCATTTTTACCTTTTAATCTAATCAAAGGCGGTCTGAATGCATCGATAACAATGCTATTATATAAACCCATTGTTACCGCCTTGCGGCATTCAAACTTGATGGAATCTAGGCATAATAATTTAAAGCAGCAGTTTTAAAAACTGAGAATTTGTTTGGAAGAATAAGAGGGAAGGAGGAAAGGCGCTGCACACCATACACTCAGTTTCTCAAAGACCAACTTCCCCTGTTGCGAAAAATAGGGGAATGATGGTATACTTATAGTGAAGATTACGTACGAGAAACAGGCAACTGGAGGATTGGCGGCCGTGCAGGACACAATAGAAAAAATTTTGGAAGGAAATTTTAATAAAGGAGTTCGCTCTCTGGATTTTTCAGATCCTGTGATCGAACTTTCTCTGCGCGAGGGAGAGGATTATGAGGGCAGCTTTACCATATTTGGTCCTGAAAATGAGGTGACGGCGGGAATCGTATCCTCCACCAGGCTGCGTATGAGATGTTTGACAGAGCGCTTTTCCGGTCCTAGGGAAGAAATTCAGTATTTCTTTGATGCCTCGGGTATGATGGAAGGGGATGTTATTAAGGGGGAATTCCGGATTATCTCCAATCAGGGAGAATACTATGTGCCTTATGATGTGCGTATCGTTTCAGGAACGCTGGAATCAGAACTTGGAAGCATCAAGAATCTGTTTCATTTTGCCAATCTTGCCAGGACTAATTGGGAGGAAGCGGTAGGGCTGTTCCATTCAAAGGAATTTGAGCGCGTGTTCACAGGAGTGGACAGGCAGTATCTTGGAATTTACAAAGGTCTTGTGAAAGGCAGCAGAAGACAGCAGAATGTGGAAGAGTTTCTGCTGGAAATCAAAAAGAAACAAAAGGTTCAGTTCCTGCTTGAGGAAGCGGAAATCCGGATGGATAATCCGGGAAATATGGAAGAGGGAAGACTTATCATTAACCGGAATGGATGGGGATACTCAGAACTCTTCATAGAAAAAGAGGGAGATTTCCTTGTGCTGGAAAAGCAGGTGATCAGGGATGAGGATTTCCTGGGAAACTGCTACAGACTGCCTTTTTATATTTCAGAGGAACAGCTTCATGGAGGCAGGAATTACGGAACCATTCATTTGTATAATCCTTATGTTTCCCTGACGGCACAGATCACGGTGGTCAACAAATCGGTGACCACGAAGGTGTTTGGCATGCGCAGGCAGCACAAGCACATGATTATGGAGTTGATGCAGTATTATGAGGCATTCCGCACTAGGAAAATCAGTGCCGCTTTGTGGATGAAAGAGACAGGGGAGCTGATTGATAAGATGATCCAGATGGATGATCATGATCTGGCGGCAAAGCTTTTTCAGGTGCAACTCCTTATTACAGAGGAACGTTACAACGAAGCACAGTGGCTGCTTGAGCAGGCATCGGGACAATTAGAGGGTGAGTTTGCCCCGACGCTTTATTGCTATCATTTATATCTGACTACTTTGCTCAACAGGCAGGAAGAATATATTGATGAAGTGGCAGGTCAGGTGGAAAGGATCTTTACCCAAAATTCAGATGACTGGAGGATTGCATGGCTTCTTTTATATCTGGCAGAGGACTATACGAGAAGTCCTTCCAGAAAGTGGATTATTTTGGAGGATCAATGTATGCAGGGGTGCAAAAGTCCGGTAATCTATATAGAGGCATGGAATCTGATTTTGTCTAATCCTACACTTTTGATGAAACTTGCCCCTTTTGAACTGCAGGTACTGACCTATGCGGCAAAGAAGGAACTTCTTTCGCCTGGTGTGATCGAGCAGATTATTTATCTTGCGGGAAAGCAGAAAAATTACTCGAGAAGATTGTTCTTTATCCTAAAATGCTGTTACAAAATCGTCCCCACAGATGAAGTGCTGCAGGCAATCTGTACCTTGCTGATCAAAGGAAATATGACGGATGAATTTGCATTTCCCTGGTATGAAAAGGGAATTGAAAAGGAACTTAGGATCACAAGACTGTATGAATACTATATGATGTCTTTAAAACTTACGCCGGATAAAGAGATTCCGAAGATTGTGCTGATGTATTTTGCATTTGACAGCAATCTGGATAGTTTACATAACTCTTTTCTCTACGCCTATATTCACCGGAATAAGGCACAGTATCCGGAACTGTACGAAAGCTACCGTGAGCAGATCGAGCGTTTTATGGTATTCCAGATTTTAAAAGGAAAAAATAATCAATATCTGGCATATTTGTATAAAAATCTGGTTACACCCATGATGATTACGGAGGAAACGGCAAAAGGTCTTTCGGTCGCTATTTTCATGCATCGTTTAACCCTTATGCGTAAGGATATCAGGAAAGTTATTCTGGTGTATGATAAAGAAAAGCAGGAAGTGGTCTATCCTGTTACCGGTGGGGAAGTGTATATTCCCGTTTATGGCAGTGATTGTCGGCTGCTCTTGGAGGATGGTCGGGGGAACCGTTACTGCAGGGGAGAGGAATATATCATTGACCGGCTCCTTGTGCCTGACAAGATTGCTTCCATGATAGCGCCTTATGTGGCGGACTGCATCCACTTTGATCTCTGGCTTTGCGAAAAGGGCAGGGAGATGGTTCAGATCAACGAGAACAATGTGACATATATGAAACGGATTACGGAATCCGATCAGGTGGAAGTGGAAGTCCAGCGTGAAATCAAGATGAAACTGATTCACTTTTTCTACGATCAGGACAGGATGAAGGAGTTGGATGACTATTTGAAGGAACTATCGCCTGCGGAAATTGAAAATCGCTGTTTCGCCCAAGTAGTGCGTTTTATGGTTCTCAGAGGAATGTATGAGAAGGCATACGACTGGATTAAACTTCGCGGAGGAGAGGGGATAGAGGCAAAACTGATTGTAAGACTTTGCAGCCGGCTGCTTGCGGTGGAGGGCATGACAGAGGAGAGTACCATGACGATGCTGATCTTCATGGCATTTAAGGCAGGCAAGTATGACGAAAACCTGCTGCGCTATCTGTGCATGTATTTTAAGGGAACCTGCAAGGAGATGCGGGATGTCTGGAAAGCGGCGGAGGCTTTCGGCGTTGAAACCTATGAGCTTTGTGAGCGGATCTTGATACAGATGCTCTATACAGGAGCTTTTGTGGGGGAGGGCGCAGACATTTTTAAAAAATACATCTCTGGCGGGGCTAAGACTGAGGTAGAGCTGGCATTTCTTTCCCAGAGCGCTTATGACTATTTTGTGAAGGATAAGGTGACCAGTGAGTTTGTTTTAGAGGATATGCAGAGGGTCATCAACAGGCAGGAGGAAATTCCCCTTGTTTGTAAGCTTGCCTATACAAAATTTTATGCGGAGAACAAGAAATTGGTGGATGAACATATATCGCGCTGTCTGCTTGTCTTTTTGCGGGAGATATTGATGCAGAAACTATGCTTTCCTTACTTTAAAGAATATGCGGATAACATCGCCTTTATGCGGCAGTTCATGGACAAGACCATGGTGGAGTACCGTGTGAAGGACGGCAATGTGGCAGTCATTCATTACCTGATGGAAAAGGAGGAAGGCGCCGAAGGGGAATATGTCAAGGAAGAGATGAAGGATATGTTTGGCGGAGTATGTGTCAAAGAGTTTATCCTTTTCTTTGGAGAGCATTTGCAGTATTATATTACAGAAATAGAAGACGGGAAAGAGTACCTGACGGAAAGCGGGACCTTAAGCAGGAACGACACTGTAAGAGAGCAGAAGGAAAACAAGTATACCATGCTCAACGATATTTCAATCGGAAGAAATCTGCATGATTACGATACCATGGAAAGTCTGCTGCATGAGTACTTTGAACAGGATTATATTGTGAAGGAATTGTTCCATATGCTTTAATGTCAGAGGGATAAGAGTTCAGTGTGCAGGGGAGATAAACATGTTTCAAAGTCAGAGAGATCAGACAGGTAAAAAGAATTATAAGAAAGTGGCTGTGGGATATGATTTGGGGAGAAATTTTGCCCAGATTAGTTACTGCGCTTTGGAAGAGACGGAGCCGGAAACTGTTTCAGCTGTTGCAGGTACGGAGCAATACAACATTCCAGCGCTCTTGTGTAAAAGACGGGGCGTAGGGCAATGGTATTATGGAAAAGAGGCTATTAAATTTGCTAAGGAAGAAGACGGTATTCTGATAGAGGATTTGATTACTCTTGCGCAGCGGGGGGAGGACGTGATGGTGGAAGGAGAGGCATTTGACCCAGCAGCGCTTCTTACGCTGTTCGTCAAAAGGAGCCTTTCACTTCTAAATCTGCGCGTTCCTTTCAATCAGATTGAAGCGTTTATGTTTACGGTGGAGGAACTTACGCCGCGGATGGTGGATGTACTTGAGAAGGTGGCAGTGGGACTGAAGCTGGGGGATGCCCGGATTTGCTTTCAAAGCCATATGGAAAGTTTTTATGCCTATACGCTCCACCAGGACAAGGAATTATGGAAGAATGATGTTGTGATTTTTGAATATCATGATACGCTTAAAAGTTTGTGCTTAGAGTGTAATACACGGACCATGCCACAAGTGGTGTTCATTGAACAGACAGATTATCCGGAGATGAGAAGGAGAGTCTGGAAGGAAGATGAGGAGGAGAAGAAACAGCAGATGGAGGAGTTGGATCAGCTGTTTTTGGGAATCGTGCAGGAGGGGGTCCGCGACAGAATCGTTTCTACCGTGTTTTTATTGGGGGACGGATTTAAGGAGAACTGGGCGAAGGAGTCTTTAAAATATCTGTGCAGGAACCGCAGGGTGTTTCAAGGGAATAATCTCTATAGCAAAGGCGCCTGCTATGGTCTGCTGGAACGTTTAAATCCCAGTAAAGAGTGGAAAGATTATGTATATCTTGGAGCCGATAAGTTAAAGGCGAACATCGGAATTAAGGCGCTCAGACGGGGAGAAGATTCTTACTATGCACTATTGGATGCAGGAACTAATTGGTATGAGGCAGCAGCGGATTTTGATTTGATTTTGGAAAGCGGCAATACCGTGGACTTTGTCATTACGCCACTTACGGGAGGAAATGTGACCAACAGGATTCTGGCGCTGGAAGGGCTGCCGGAACGTCCAAAGCGAACCACTAGGTTGAATGTACATATTGAGATGACTGCTGTCAATCAGGCGGCTATAACGATAGAGGATATGGGATTCGGAGAATTGTTCAAATCCAGCGGAAAGGCATGGACACAGACGGTTATGGTGCAATAGGGTGGTAGAAGGATTACTAATTTGGAGAAAGGTTTAGGAAGTGACCGTTTATGGGCAGAATTTTATTATGTACAGGAAAATATGCCGAAAATCCATATTTTGTTGAAAGTGTATGCGTGAATGTGTACTGTGTTGAGGAACTTTGCTATCTTTTTGCCAGCAAACCTTTTATGATCAATCGGGAAATCATGGATGAAGGGCTTGCCCAGTGGCTGGGGCAGGAATGTGGTCTTACGGAATTGAGCCATCAATTGCTCAATTTGTTTCATAAGGGCAGCCAGCCGGGAATCTTTGTGAGCATTATTTTGGACTATGTGAATTATTGCACGCCGGAGGAAAAAAAGAAAATAGAGGACGTGCTCCAAAGCAATGCAGGATTGAACGATTATGAAAGACAGAAAAGGCAGGCAGATTTTCTTCTAAAAAATGCGAAACCCAGATTGGCGATAGAGGAGTATGACCGCCTCCTGCGGCAGCTGCCGGAAACAGAAAGCGCGCTCAAGCCGCCTATATGTCATAATATGGGTGTAGCATATGCAAGTCTGTTCCAGTTTGAGATGGCAGCGCGGTACTTCAAAAAGGCATATGATATGACTGGTAACAGGGAGTCGGGGGTACAGTATCTTACAGCGCAGAGGATGAATCTTAAGGAGAGTGCTTATATTGCCTTTATTGCCGGGCATGGAGAATTTCATGATCTTTCTTTGCAAGTGGAAAAGAAGCTGGAAAAGGCAAAGGGCGAATTTGAGGCATCTCAGGATAATAGAATGCTGTCGGCACTCAAGATTTATAAGGATGAGGGGAATGTGGCTTCTTATTATGAGGAAATCGATAAGATTATTTCCGGCAAAAAGGATGCATACAGGGAACTAGTGGGACAGTAACGAAATGAAAACGAATAGGAAGATAGGAAAAGTATGGGTTTTATAAAGAAACTGCTACAACGGAAAAAGAAACAGGAAGTGCCGGAATATGAGATTGAAGACTGGAATGAGGTGGTCTACGACAGGGAAGATTATCAGATTAATGATAAGGTCCAGCGTGAAGAATACGTGAGGGGATGCCTAGAGCAGATTGCGGAGGCGTCAAGGGAGCTTGATAACCTTCAATTTGAATATAATATGGTCACTGCCTATTTAAAGGATATGGAGGAGATTGAAGCGCTGCCGGAAGAAGAGATGGCAGAGCTTATGGAGTGTGCCAAAAAGATTGATGCCTTAGAGCAACAGCAGTCCGGCTATAAAGAGAGAGCAAACCGGATGAGTGAGGAAGCTTATCACCAGATGGAGCGTCTTGAGGAAGAGATTCAGGAAGGGTTTGAAAAACTGACACAAGCAGAAGAATATCAGGATTTTATCAAGAGGGATCTGCGTAAGCTGGATGGAGAAAAACATGCTTATCTGTTTAGGAGAAATGAGCTTCGCCGTGTCATTACGGATACGCGGTCCATGGCGGTGGTGTGTTCGGTGGCAGTGATTGCATGTATTTTACTTCTTTTTATTCTGCAGTTCGGATTTGATATGAATGCCAAGCTGGGATATCTGGCGGTGGCTGCCGTGGGAGCCATTGCAATTACGGCAATTTTTATTAAGCACAGTGATTCGGTGAAGGAACTCTCCCGGGTGGAGGGCGGCATCAACCGCATCATAAGGCTTCAAAATACAGTAAAGATACGCTATGTCAATAATACCCACCTGCTGGATTATCTCTATATGAAATATAACGTGGCAAGCGCCAGCGAGCTTGGAAAGACCTGGCAGCAGTACCAAGTGGAGAAGGCGGAGCGTCACAGCTATGAACAGGCAGAGCGGGAGCTGGATCAATGTCAGAAGGAACTTTTGCATGCGCTTCGCCGTTATCAGATTAAAGATCCTATGATCTGGCTGCATCAGACGGCGGCAATTCTAGACAGGAAAGAGATGGTTGAGATCCGTCATAATCTGATCATTAGGAGACAGTCCTTAAGAAGGCGCATGGATTATAATAAAGAGGTGATAGCAGGCAAAGCCCAGGCTGAGATCAAAGATCTTGCAGAAAGTTACCCAGAATATGCCAAGGAGATCCTGGATATTGTGGGACAGTATGAAGAGGATTTTTCTTGACTTCTATTTGAGGGCATGATAGCATGATTAACGTATGAAAAATGCACTTTATCATGATAGCAAAGTGCAGTGTCATGTAGAATGCTTTATGCAAATGGAGGAGAGATTATGAAAAAATGTATGGCATTTTTGGCAGCAACAGCCATGACTTTAGGGCTGCTTTCCGGATGCGGTTCCGCTTCGGACGAGACAACACAGGCAAACATGGATGCGCAGGAAACGGCAGCAGATGAAAGTGCCCAGGAAACACAGCAGGAAGGAACGGACCAGACAGATGACAAGGTGATTTTTACTGTGGGATTTGATGCAGAATTTCCGCCTTACGGGTATATGGATGAAGATGGAGCGTATACTGGTTTTGATCTTGAGCTTGCAGCGGAGGTATGCAGCCGCAGGGGATGGGAACTGGAAAAGCAGCCCATTGATTGGGACTCCAAGGATTTTGAACTTTCTTCAGGTTCTATTGACTGTATCTGGAATGGTTTTACCATGAACGGACGTGAGGATGCGTACACATGGTCCCTGCCTTATGTTGATAATAGTCAGGTATTCGTGGTCAAAGCAGATGCGGCAATTACTTCTTTTGATGATCTTGCAGGCAAGTTGGTGGGCGTCCAGAAGGATTCTTCCGCGCTGGCAGCGCTTGAAGGAGATGCGGCAGATCTTGCGGCAACCTTTGCGGAGCTGAATCAGTATGCAGATTACAATACTGGATTCATGGATTTAGAAGCAGGAGCTATCGACGCTCTGGCAATCGATATAGGTGTTGCAGATTATCAGATTAAGTCCAGGGGCGAAGGCTATCTGATCATGGATGAAAGGCTTGCAACAGAACAGTACGGCATCGGTTTTCTTCTTGGAAATGACGAGTTGAAGAATCAAGTTGAAGCAACGCTGCTTGAAATGGCAGAGGATGGCAAGTTTATGGAGATTGCTGAAAAGTATGGTCTGGAAGGCAGCGTATGTCTTGGTAAATAAAGTGTTTAGGGCAGAATTTATAACAATAGGATGTGCAAGGCGCACACCAAGGGTTGTTTTTCTGCCCTGTTTACTTTCGGGAGAGTTAGCGATTGAGGAGAATCAGAGCAAATGAGCACAGGAACTATGTTAATACAGTTGGGAAAGGGAATGTTTTCAACGACAGAAATCTTTTTTCTGACCCTTCTCTTTTCACTGCCCCTTGGGCTTTTGATATCTTTTGGAAGGATGGCAAGGAATGGGATCATAAGAGGAATTTCTAAGTTTTACATATCCATTATGCGCGGGACCCCTTTGATGCTGCAGCTCCTTGTGGTTTACTTTGCGCCATATTATTTATTTGGAGCAAACTTAAGAGGATACCGGTTTCCTGCCATTATACTGGCGTTCAGCATCAATTATGCGGCATATTTTGCCGAGATATACAGAGGCGGAATCGAATCGATTTCTGTAGGACAGTATGAAGCGGCAAAGGTGCTGGGGTACAATAAGGGGCAGACCTTTTTTAGGATTATCCTGCCTCAGGTTCTTAAGCGAATTATGCCCTCGATCACGAACGAGACAATCACTCTGGTGAAGGATACCTCCTTAGCGTTTGTACTGGCGCATGCAGAAATGTTTACTATAGCAAAACAGATTGCGGCAAAGGATACAAGCGTGATGCCTCTTATGGTGGCTGGTCTGTTCTACTACATTTTCAATTTTGTAGTGGCGTTTGTAATGGAACGGATTGAAAAAGCCATGGATTATTACAGGTAGGAGGGAAACAAGGATGGACGCTGAAATTTTATTGGAAATCAATCATATGAGCAAGGGCTTCGATGAACTGGATGTGATCAGAGATATTTCTCTTTCTGTAAAGGAGGGAGAGGTGGTGTCTATTATCGGACCTTCAGGATCGGGGAAATCTACTTTGCTCAGATGTGCAACCATGCTGGAGAAGATGGACGGCGGAGAGCTGATTTATCTCGGGGAAAAGGCGGCATGGGAAGAAAAGGGCAGATGCGTGTATGCAAAAAAGCAGGAATTAAAGAAGATTCAGAAACATTTTGGTCTGGTTTTTCAGAATTTTAATTTATTTCCCCATTACAGCGTCATGCGCAACATTATCGATGCGCCCATGCGGGTGAACGGCGTGGCGAAGCGGGAAGCGGTCAGCCGCGCAAAGGAGCTTTTAGAGCAGCTGGGGCTTGCAGATAAGGCAGATGCATACCCTTGCCAGCTTTCAGGCGGACAGCAGCAGAGAGTGTCGATTGCAAGGGCACTGGCGCTTCAGCCTAAGATTTTATTTTTTGATGAACCCACTTCCGCGCTTGACCCGGAGCTGACGGGGGAGGTCTTAAAGGTCATCAGGCAGTTGGCGAAGGAGCATATGACTATGATCATCGTGACCCATGAAATGCAGTTCGCCAGGGAATTGTCGGATCGGATCATCTTTATGGAACAGGGCATCATACAGGCACAGGGGACGCCGGAAGAAATTTTTGCATCCGACAAGGAAAGAGTCAGAGAATTCATAGGTAAATTTCAATCATAAATCATATTGCCGCATGGCGGCGGAATGGAGGAAACAATGGAAAAAAAGGAACAGCTTTATGAAGGAAAAGCAAAGAAGGTATTTGCAACAGAGGACCCCGATGTAGTGATCGTGGATTACAAGGACGACGCTACTGCTTTTAACGGAGAAAAGAAGGGGACCATCGTGGGAAAGGGCGTGATCAACAACCGCATGACGAACCATGTATTTAAGCTTCTTGAAAAGGAAGGGGTGCCCACCCATTTGATTGAGGAATTAAGCGACAGGGAGACTGCCGTTAAGAAGGTAGAGATCGTACCCCTTGAAGTGATCATCCGTAACGTGGCTGCGGGAAGCTTTTCAAAGCGCCTTGGTGTGCCGGAGGGAACGCCTTTTAAAGAACCTACCATTGAATTTAGCTACAAAAACGACGAATTGGGCGATCCCCTTATCAACAGCTATTTTGCTGTTGCCTTAGGACTTGCCACATGGGAAGAAATCGATGTGATCAAAAAGTATGCATTTAAGGTAAATGAAGTGTTGAAGGCATATTTCCTTCAGGCGGATATCAAGCTGATCGACTTTAAGATTGAGTTCGGACGTTTCCATGGGGAAATCCTTCTTGCAGACGAGACTTCACCGGATACCTGCCGGCTCTGGGATGTAAATACCAATGAGAAGCTGGATAAGGACCGTTTCCGCAGGGATCTTGGAAATGTGGAAGAGGCATACAACGAAGTATTTAAGCGTCTTGGACTGGCATAGGTATTTTTGATGCAGATGCCGGAACGGATCTTGGCAGAAGCGGATGGGGAGTAAATTATGAAAACAAAAGACAGCATTGTGGAGCTAGAAGAGAGACAGTGTAAAACAAATGTGCCGGCGTCAGATAAGCTGGGCGAGGAATGCGGCGTCTTCGGCGTCTATGATTTTGACGGCGGGGACGTAGCATCTACGATTTACTATGGCTTGTTTGCGCTGCAGCACAGGGGCCAGGAGAGCTGCGGCATTGCAGTCAGCGATACCGCAGGTCCCAAGGGAAAGGTCTTAAGCGCCAAAGATATGGGATTATTGAATGAGGCGTTTACCCCGGAAATATTAGAAAAGTTAAAGGGAGATATCGGCGTGGGGCATGTAAGATATTCCACTGCCGGAAGTTCCACCAGAGAGAATGCCCAGCCGCTGGTGCTGAATTATGTAAAGGGGACCCTTGGACTCGCCCACAACGGAAACCTGATCAATGCACCGGAGCTTAGAAGGGAATTGGCGTACACTGGCGCCATTTTTCAGACTACCATTGATTCAGAGGTAATCGCATACCATATTGCCAGGGAGCGTCTTAACGCAAAGTCGGTAGAGGAGGCAGTGGGGCGTGCCATGCAGAAGATTAAGGGTGCTTACTCCCTGATCGTTATGTCGCCCCGGAAGCTGATCGGCGCGAGGGATCCTTTTGGATTTAAGCCTCTTTGTATCGGAAAGCGGGATAATGCCTATATTCTGGCATCTGAGACGTGTGCCCTTGATACGGTGGGAGCATCTTTTGTTCGGGATGTAGAGCCGGGAGAGATCGTCACCATTTCCCCGGAAAAGGGGATTGAATCAGATAAGAGTCTGTGTATCCCTAGTAAGCAGCATGCTAGGTGTGTGTTCGAGTACATTTATTTTGCAAGACCGGACAGCTATATAGACGGTATGAGTGTTTACAATTCCCGCATTCTGGCAGGGAAATTTCTGGCAATGGATTCACCGGTGGAGGCAGATCTTGTCGTAGGGGTGCCGGAATCAGGTAATTGTGCGGCATTGGGGTATTCCTTACAGTCAGGGATTCCCTATGGACAGGCGTTCGTAAAAAATACCTATGTGGGCAGGACCTTCATTAAACCGAAACAAAAAAACAGAGAAAGCAGTGTGCAGGTAAAATTAAATGTCTTAAGAGAAGTGGTGGAAGGAAAGCGCATCATTATGATTGATGATTCTATTGTGCGGGGTACTACTTCTGACAGAATCGTGCATATGCTCAGAGAAGCCGGTGCCAAGGAGGTGCATATGAGGGTCAGTGCACCGCCCTTTTTGTGGCCCTGCTATTTCGGGACAGATGTGCCCGCAAGAGAGCAGCTGATTGCATATAACCATACTGTGGAGGAAATCTGCAGTATCATCGGGGCGGATTCCCTTGGCTATCTTCGGGAAGAACGTCTTGATGAGATCGTGGAAAACAGAGGCATCTGTAAGGGGTGCTTTACTGGAACCTATCCCATGGAACCGCCTTGTGAGGATATCAGGGGTGAGTTCGATCATTAGGAAGCAAAAGTAGGAGGATTGTGATGAGTACAGACAGATACGTAAGTCCCTTGTCGGAGCGTTACGCAAGCAGGGAGATGCAGTATATCTTTTCACCTGACATGAAGTTCAGGACTTGGAGAAAGTTGTGGATCGCATTGGCAGAGACGGAGATGGAACTTGGTCTTTCCCAGGACGGAAAGCCGGTCATCTCCCAGGAGCAGATTGATGAACTGCGGCTCCATGCAAATGATATCAATTATGACGTGGCAAAAGCAAGAGAAAAGGAAGTACGCCATGATGTCATGAGTCATGTCTATGCATACGGCAAACAATGCCCTAAGGCGGCAGGCATTATCCACTTGGGCGCCACCAGTTGCTATGTGGGAGATAACACGGATATTATCGTGATGACAGAAGCGCTCAGACTGGTGAAGAAGAAACTGGTAAATGTGCTTTCTAAGCTGGCATCCTTTGCAGATAAATATAAAACCCAGCCTACACTGGCATTTACCCATTTTCAGCCGGCCCAGCCTACCACGGTGGGAAAGAGGGCGACGCTGTGGATGCAGGAGTTCATGCTGGATCTGGAGGATTTAGAATATGTGCTTGGCGGCATGAAGCTGCTAGGTTCCAAGGGAACCACCGGAACGCAGGCGTCCTTTTTGGAGCTGTTTAACGGGGATCAGGAGACCATCGACAAGATCGATCCCATGATTGCCGGGAAGATGGGCTTTAAGGAATGCTATCCGGTATCCGGGCAGACTTACTCACGAAAGGTAGACACGAGAGTTGCCAATGTGCTTGCAGGAATTGCGGCAAGCGCCCACAAAATGTCCAATGATATCAGGCTCCTGCAGCATTTAAAAGAAGTGGAAGAGCCTTTTGAAAAGAGCCAGATCGGTTCCTCTGCCATGGCGTATAAACGCAATCCTATGCGCAGCGAGCGGATTGCGTCTCTTTCCAGATATGTGATGGTGGATGCGTTAAATCCGGCAATCACCTCCGCTGCTCAGTGGTTTGAAAGAACCTTGGATGACTCTGCCAATAAGCGGCTTTCCATACCGGAAGGATTCCTGGCAATCGATGGCATTCTGGATCTTTGCCTGAATGTGGTGGATGGTCTTGTGGTTTATCCTAAAGTCATCGAAAAACATATGATGAGTGAGCTTCCCTTTATGGCAACGGAAAATATCATGATGGATGCAGTAAAGATGGGCGGCAACAGGCAGGAACTTCACGAGAAGATCAGAGAACTTTCCATGGAAGCAGGCAGAAACGTGAAGGTGGAAGGGAAGGAAAACAATCTCTTAGAGTTGATAGCGGCGGACCCTGCCTTCAACATGACGCTGGAAGATCTGCAAAAGACCATGGAGCCGTCAAGATACGTGGGACGTTCCAAAGAGCAGGTAGAGAAGTTCCTTTCGCAGGTAGTGTACCCCGTGTTAGATAAAAATAAGGATCTGCTTGGCATAAAAGCAGAGATCAATGTTTAAGGAGGCGTGACTTTTGGGCGGATTTTTTGGAGTAGCTTCAAAGAAAGATTGTGTATTTGATTTGTTTTTTGGCACGGATTATCATTCCCATTTGGGAACGAGAAGGGCGGGAATGGCTGTATACAGTAAGGAAAACGGATTTGACCGTGCCATCCACAATATTGAAAATGCACCTTTTCGTACCAAATTTGATAAGGATGTAAATGAGATGCAAGGTAATCTTGGAATCGGCTGTATTTCAGATTATGAGCCTCAGCCTCTTTTGGTTCGTTCCCACCATGGAACTTATGCGATTAT
Organism: Lachnospiraceae bacterium; assembly: GCA_011959285.1. GTDB lineage: Bacteria > Bacillota > Clostridia > Lachnospirales > Lachnospiraceae > Suilimivivens. Next base: position 24,512 of record BLLW01000019.1, read on the forward strand.
GACGGTGGGAAAGATCAATAACATGGAGGAAATCGTCAAAAAGATTTTTGACATGGGGCATACTCATTTTTTGGAGATGAGCGGCGGTGATATCAATGCCACGGAACTTGTGGCAGCAATTATCAATCAGAAGGATAATCTGATTGAAGGCATCACTTATGCCCAGGAGCTGATCGATGGTTCCATGACGATTTCCCTGCTGACGTCAAAAGGGATTTATGCAGCGAGGGATAAGATGGGAAGGACGCCCGTTGCAATCGGAAAAAAAGAAGACGGACACTGTATTTCCTTTGAAAACTTTGCTTACTTAAATTTGGGATATGTGGAAGAACGGGAATTAGGTCCCGGTGAGATTGTCATCGTGACGCCAGAGGAGGTCAGGACGTTAGTAAAGCCCGGCACAGATATGAAAATCTGTACTTTCCTGTGGGTATATTACGGCTATCCTTCTTCTTCTTACGAGGGCATCAGCGTAGAGAAGATGCGCTACAACTGCGGCGCCCTTTTAGCCAAGCGGGATGACGTATCGCCAGACAATGTGGCAGGTGTGCCAGATTCCGGCATCGCCCATGCAATTGGATATTCTAATGTGTCAGGCATTCCTTTTTCCAGACCCTTTATCAAATACACGCCTACCTGGCCAAGGTCCTTTATGCCGACAATCCAGAGCCAGAGGAATCTGATTGCAAAAATGAAGCTGATACCGGTTCATGATTTGATTCAGGATAAGAGCCTTCTGCTCATCGATGATTCTATCGTGCGGGGTACACAGCTTCGAGAGACCACGGAGTTTCTTTACCAGAGCGGTGCAAAAGAGGTCCATATAAGACCTGCCTGTCCGCCTCTGCTGTACGGATGTAAGTATCTTAACTTTTCCCGTTCCACATCGGAGATGGACCTGATTACGAGAAGGATCATCAAGGAGATGGAGGGAGAAGGTAAACATGTGAATTTGAGCGCTTACTCCAATCCTGAAACGCCGGAATATCAGGAGATGATCAGACGAATCGGGGAGCAGCTGAATTTCACTTCGCTGAAATACCACAGACTGGATGATATGATAGAGTCGGTGGGGATTGATAGGAACAAACTCTGCACCTACTGCTGGGACGGTAAAGAGTAGGTGCGGCTGGAATGTATGGTTAGAAGGCGCAGGCGGCACGAGTGCCGCCTGCGCCTTCTGACCATACATTCCAGCTGTCCACTGGCGACATTGGAATATTATTCTGATTTGAGTGTTTTCTTACCAATATCTATTACGTGGGTCTCCAGCAGGGTTATGGTTCTTCCGCATTTTGTGAAAACCCTCTTTCTATTTTGAAAGTTATGTTGTATAATCCTTTGTATAGGCATTTCAGATAACAAATCGTGATAAATTCCCGGAAGAATATATTTTAGTTTGAAATTATTTGAATTTCTTTATCATTATAGATGAATGGAGGATTTTATGAGAGAAAAGTATGAGTCTTTGGCATTGGCGGATCTGAAGGCGATAGCGAAAGCCAGAGGGCTGAAAGGAACTTCGACGATGAAGAAGGCAGAGTTGATTGAATTGATGCTCGCGGAGGATGAAAAGGATAAAGCACAGGGGAAAAATGTGCCGCCTAAATCGGCTCCGGCAAGACCAGCACCGATAAGAACTGCGCCTGCTGGAAGAGCAGATGAAAAGAATGAGCATGGAGAAAGCAGGACGGAAGGAAGAATTGAGAAAAGCGAATACAGGGCAGAGCGCACGGAAAAGCCGGAATATCGGACGGAGCGCACGGAAGGCAGGGTAGAGGAGCCGAGAACGGAGGAGGACAAGTTCCCTGCGGAACTGGACAGCGGTATAGCGGCAAGCGGTATACTGGAGGTCATGCCTGACGGGTACGGATTTATCCGTTGTGAGAATTATCTGCCGGGAGATCATGATGTGTATGTGGCGCCCAGCCAGATACGCCGCTTTGGGCTGAAAACGGGAGATATCCTAGAGGGAAATACCCGCGTCAGAACCCAGGGGGAAAAGTTTGCTGCTCTTCTTTATGTAAAGTCGATTAACGGCTATGCGCCGGAGGTTGCGGCGAGGCGTTGTAATTTTGAAGACATGACGCCGATTTTTCCGGATGAAAGGCTGCATTTGGAGATGCCGGGAGCGAGTATATCTATGAGAATCATGGATTTGATCAGCCCTGTGGGAAAAGGACAGCGTGGTATGATCGTTTCTCCGCCAAAGGCTGGTAAAACCACCCTTCTTAAGGACGTGGCAAAGTCCATCAAGCGTAATTCACCGGATATACATTTGATTATCCTTTTGATTGATGAACGTCCTGAAGAAGTGACAGATATTAAGGAAGCGATTGAGGGACCGAATGTGGAGGTCATTTATTCCACGTTTGATGAGCTGCCGGATCATCATAAGCGTGTGGCAGAAATGGTAATTGAAAGAGGAAAACGTCTGGTAGAGCATAAGAAGGATGTGATGATCCTGATTGACAGTATCACCAGACTGACAAGGGCATATAATCTGACGGTTCCGCCAAGCGGACGTACCTTGTCGGGAGGTCTTGACCCGGCGGCTCTGCATATGCCGAAGCGTTTTTTTGGCGCTGCGAGAAACATGCGTGAAGGCGGTTCACTGACGATTCTTGCAACAGCGTTGGTTGACACCGGAAGCAAGATGGATGATGTTGTTTATGAGGAATTTAAGGGAACCGGTAATATGGAGCTGGTTCTTGACCGTAAGCTTTCTGAAAAGAGGGTGTTTCCAGCGATTGATATTCCCAAATCCAGTACAAGAAGGGAAGACCTTTTGCTGGCGCAGGATGAGTTGGAGGCAATCAATATCATGCGTAAGGCGTTAAATGGTCTGAAACCAGAAGAGGCAGTGGATAAAATACTGGATATGTTTGCAAAGACAAGGAACAATCAGGAATTTGTGAATCTTGTCAAAAAAATAAAATGGTTTTAAAAAATACTTGCATCCTTGCATAAGCTGTGCTACAATTAAAAAGCTGTTTCGGGTTATCATTGTGCCAGTGTACATGCCTGCACAGATAGACGGTTCGGCAGATGAGAACAAATTGATTCAGATTATAATGTTATTATAGAGAGGTGAAAGCATGAAAGAAGGAATTCATCCTGAGTTTTATCAGGCAACTGTAACTTGCAACTGTGGCAATACATTTGTAACAGGCTCAACGAAAAAGGATATTCACGTTGAAGTATGTTCTAAGTGCCATTCATTCTACACCGGTCAGCAGAAGGCAGCGAGAGCCGATGGACGTATTGATAAGTTCAACAAGAAATATGGTGTGGAAAGCAAATAGTTCTGCAGGAAAAGGTTGGGGTGTTACATCTCAACCTTATTTTAACATGAGGATGTCTCGCAAAGCGTGACATCCGTTGTTTGTATATGGAGTGTCATATGAAGAAAAACAAAGTGAATCGCTCATCGGGAATAGGCGGTCAGGCAGTCTTAGAAGGCGTTATGATGAGGAATAAGGACGATTATGCCGTGGCAATCAGGAAGCCTGATGGTGAAATCGAAGTGGAAATGGATGTGTTCCACGGATGCATGCATGGAAGTAAGCTGACTAAAATTCCTTTTATAAGAGGGGTTTTTAATTTTATTGATTCTCTGCATCTGGGGATGAAGACGCTGAATTTTTCAGCTTCTTTTTATGAAGATGGAGAGGCGGAAGAAACCAAGCTGGATAAAACCTTGGATAAGGTAACGGGGGGGAAGGGCGAAGGCATACTGATGGGTATAACCACAGTGATTTCCATTGTGCTGGCAGTAGGAATCTTTATTTTATTGCCCTATTTTCTTTCATCGCTGTTAGCCGGTTTTGTGAGAAACGCCTCTCTCCTTGCGATTATGGAAGGAGCAATCAGAATCTTGATTTTTCTTGCCTATGTGGTGGGAATCAGTCTGATGAAAGATATCAGAAGGCTTTATCAGTATCATGGTGCAGAGCATAAATGTATCAATTGTATTGAAAAAGGCAGACCGCTCACCGTGCACAATGTGATGCGCAGTTCCCGTATTCATAAACGCTGCGGAACCAGCTTTTTGTTTTTTGTCATGTTTGTCAGTATCATCTTGTTCTTCTTTATCAGGGTGCAGAATCCGGCTCTTAAAATCGCACTGCGTATTTTATTGATACCGGTTATTGCAGGGATTTCTTACGAGATTATCCGTCTTGCAGGAAGAAGCGATAATCTTTTTGTAAAGATTATTTCCGCCCCGGGAATGCTTTTGCAGCGTCTCACAACCAAGGAGCCTGACAAGAGCATGGTGGAAGTTGCCATGAAATCTGTGGAGGCGGTGTTCGACTGGAAAGCTTACTTAAATGAGACCTTTGGCTATGAAGTGGATGACTCTTGGCTGGTAGATGAACCCATAGACGAGGAGACAGCAGAGGATAGGGCATCAGTGGATGCGGTAGAAGAGAACGGGCAGGCAGATGAGGAAGCAGCAGACGGGAAAGCGGCGGATGCAGATGGAGTATAGAACATTATACGATATGGGTGCAGAGGAGTTGAAAGAGGCTGGCGTGGAGGAAGCGGCGCTGGATGCCAGGCTGTTGCTTGAGGAGGTCTGCGGTACAGACCGGAATGACCTTTTGGTACATGGGGATCACTTGGTGGCAGAGGATCAGCTTGAGCGATATATGGAATGCATTGATCTGCGGAGCAAACGCATACCTTTACAGCATATTTTGGGGTATCAGGAGTTCATGGGATTGAAATTCAAGGTAACGCCGGATGTGCTGATTCCCAGGCAGGATACGGAAACGCTGGTGGAGGAAGTGATGCGTAATCTCCATGACGGCATGCGTATCTTAGATATGTGCACCGGTTCGGGATGTATTCTCTTAAGTCTTTTGCGTTATTCTAATGACTGTGTGGGCACGGGATGCGACCTTTCGGAAGCGGCGTTGCAGGTGGCGCAGGAAAATGCCCGGGCGCTTTCATTGGAAGCGGAATTTATTCAGAGTGATTTGTTTGAAAAGGTGCAGGGAAAATACGAGATAATCGTTTCAAATCCGCCTTATATTCCAAGCCAGGAGATTCTGACGCTTATGGAAGAGGTAAGGGATCATGACCCGCTTATGGCTTTGGATGGAAGAGAAGACGGGTTATACTTTTACAAAGAAATCATTAAAGGAGCAGGGCAGCATCTGCATCCGGGGGGGATGCTTTTTTTTGAAATCGGATGTACCCAAGCGGAGGATGTGAGCAGATATTTGAAGGAGGCAGGCTATAAGGAAGTGACGGTCTGCAAGGATTTAGCAGGGCTTGACAGAGTCGTGTCAGGCGTGTATGGAGGTTAGAACGGTGTTTGATAAACTGGAAGACTTATTGATTCGATTTGAAGAAATTATGGGCGAACTGAATGAGCCTACGGTTGCAAATAATCAGGAGCGGTTCCGCAAGCTGATGAAAGAGCAGAGCGACCTTACGCCTATCGTGAACGCTTACAAAGAATATAAGAAGTCCAAACAGGATGTGGAAGATTCTCTTGTGATGCTGGATGAGGAATCGGATGAAGATATGCGCGAAATGCTCAAGGAAGAGCTGAATGGGGCAAAGAAACGTATAGAAGAGCTGGAGCAGGAGTTAAAAATCCTTCTTCTGCCCAAGGACCCCAACGATGACAAGAATGTTATCGTTGAAATCAGGGCAGGTGCAGGGGGAGACGAAGCGGCTCTTTTTGCGGCAGAGGTCTATCGTCTTTATGTGCATTATGCGGAGGGGCAGCGTTGGAAAGTGGAGACCATGAACGTGGACGAGATTGGCATCGGCGGTATGAAAGAAGTCAATTTCATGATCAGCGGTCAGGGAGCCTATTCCAAGCTGAAATATGAAAGCGGCGTCCATCGCGTGCAGCGTGTGCCGGAGACAGAGTCAGGCGGGCGTATTCACACCTCAACCATTACGGTAGCGGTGATGCCGGAGGTGGAGGATGTGGATATTGTCATTGATGAGAAGGACATCCGTATCGACGTCATGCGTGCATCGGGAAACGGCGGTCAGTGTGTCAATACTACGGACTCTGCAGTGCGCCTGACCCATTATCCTACTGGAATCGTGGTGTACAGCCAGACAGAAAAGTCTCAGCTGCAGAATAAGGCTAAGGCATTTGCGCTGCTGCGTGCCAAACTTTATGATATCGAACAGCAGAAGGCACATGATGCGGAGGCGGAACTTAGGAGAAGTCAGATTGGAACCGGGGACCGTTCTGAAAAGATTCGTACTTATAATTTCCCTCAGGGACGTGTTACGGATCACAGGATTGGGCTTACCCTGTATAAGCTTGACAAGGTGATGGACGGTGATATTCAGGAGATCATCGATGCCTGCATTGCAGCGGACCAGGCGGCGAAGCTGGCGAAGATGAATGAAAATTGAAAAGCGGCTTAAGTCTTTGACCATAAAAAGAACCGGCAAACTGTGATTTCTTCACAAGTTTGTCGGCTCTATCTCATGTCTGTGCGTCTTCTGCTTGATGATGTATTTGTCCTTTAAATGGAGATTTATTGCAATATACAGCAATTGCCTGTTTGACAAAGTCGGCAGTTCCATCGCCGCCTGCTTTATCAATGTTGCTTTTGAAGCGTTCATCGCATACATACATTTCACCTAATCCGTTAAGGATTTCATCCGTACATGTATAGTAGTGATCGGTTATAAATGTCTGTAATGCAGAGATTTTCTTTTGCACTTCGTCGGCATTAGGAGTTAAGTGTTTCAATTGTCCTAATTCAGAAAAAATTGTCATTAATTGCTCTGTGAGTTTACTATAATTATCTTCATTTCGGGCAATCTCCTTTTGCTTGTATTCTTGATACGCTTTGGTATTGCCCCATTTTGCTTTGACTTCCGCCTCATACTTTTCGATTTCACTCTTGTCGAAAATATCAAAATTCATTGTTGAAACTCCTTTCATTGTTGCGATTCCTTTGCTTTGGATTTCACGGGTGAAGGTAAGCAGTTTCCCTATGTGTTCATATTGTAATTCCAACAACCTAATTTGCTGGGCGATTGCTTCTGATGGGTCAAAATCAGGGCTGTCAAGAATAGCCTTGATTTCTTTTAAGGGAAACTGTAATTCACGAAACAATAAAATGCTTTGCAAACGGTTAAGCGCCGTATCATCATACATTCGATAGCCTGCTTCGGTTACATGTGTTGGTTTCAAAAGTCCGATTTCATCATAATAATGAAGGGTGCGGGCGGTGATACCAGTCAATTTAACAACGTCATGGACAGACATAGTTTTTTTAGTCATTCCAAAAGTCCTCCGCAGCCTCTAGAATTTCTTTTGCTGGTAAAAGTGTCGCTTCGATAACACTTTTTCCGGTTTTTTTCAGATAATGCTTTACTAAATGATAACCACAGGCATATCCGGCGCAATAAGGTAAACCTGCTTGCGGATAATTTTGTAATTTAGCCATTTCATCACCATAAAGATAAGCATTGAGATTTTCCAATCCTTGTACATGTAATCCGTTCCGGATAATGGGTTTGATACATTCGTTCAAAGTTGCCCTATCTGTTTTGGTCACCCAGGGACCTGCCTTGTCTTCGCCATACAAAGAAGTTGCAAAGACTTCTGCCAAGCCTTCACTGATTATCATATCTCCAAGTGTGATGTTGTTTTCCCATTCAATAAACTGAAAACGGATATTGTGATTTGTTTCGTGCGCCAAAGCTGCGGGAAGATGTTCTAATGTATATTCGTTTGGGATTAGCCAGGAAAAAATATATCCCGGTATACCGCCGTCCCCACAATAGCCCTCATTTAATATCATATAAGGGTTTTCAGGATTTGCAAGCAATATAGTAAATAGATACTCTTGAACAGGTAAAACAATCCCCTGTTCAAGAAAGCAATTTAACGATTTCCTGATTGCCAGCGCACATTTTTCCCAAAGTGTATCGTCTGAAATCAGCCGAATATTTTGTTCTTGTGTTTCATCTATCTTAGCTGGTGCAATGTGTCCAAGCATTGCACTTGCCATAATAACATCATATCCGTTAGGTGTTTTCGCTTTCATGGGAATATTATAATAAGCCCATTTCCTTTCAAAGGGCATCATCAGTTCAGAACGATAAATGTCGTTCTTTTTATCCAGAGGTGCACGCATAATTTTAGAATAAACGCCGTCTGAACGTATAGCAGATACTTTCATCTCTTTAGCTCCTTTTCTGTTTTCCTACATAATAAACTATGACGTAACGTTAGAGTCAAGAGAGAATTTAAAAAAATATATTTGCGCTTGGCATCCGGTGGCAGGATGGCAAAGAAAAATAATTCCCTTTTGCAAAGAAAATGACATCCTCTATTTCGGCTATATGATTCTGGAGCAGGGCGCATTATCCGGTCACTATGATTTGCAGCATCCGTTTCCCGCTTTTTCATTAAGAGGGATTTCGTTTGGAAAGAAAAAATTCAAGAAGGTCAGTCCGCTTATAGAATGGGAGAGGAAATTGGCTGAAAAATATAGGGTGGATGTTTCCCAAATTCCAATTGCATGGGCGCTGGCGAAGCAGGTGGTGCCGATTGTCGGTCTTACTAGGTCGCAGCATGCGCAGGCACTTGAAAAAGGGGTCAGGGTTGAACTATTGCTGCAGGAAATCCAAGAGCTGGAATCGCTGGCACAGAAGTCCGGCGTAACATGCAGGGGAATCTGGGAATGAAAATTATAGATGATTTTCCAGATATAGAGATTCCCGATAGACAGTATCGTAGATGGCGTGGTTTAAGTCCGCGCCGCTCTTCGCTTTAGTTGCTAAAAAAAAGCATTTGGAATACAATAGAGACAATGTGACTGATGGCAGAGAGGAAAACGGAAAGTGTTATGATGAAGAAAAAATTATTGATTATTGAGGACGATATGGATCTTGCAAAGATAACCAGTGATATGTTGAAAAGCTATGGATATGAAGTTGAGACGGTCAGAGATTGTGAAGGGGCATTTGCGATTCTTACGGATACGCAGTTTCATCTGATTTTGATGGATATCAATCTGCCCGATGGAACAGGATTTGAGGTGTGCAGGGAGCTTAGGAAGGTGTCTAAGATCCCAGTCATCTTTGCCAGTGCCAGGACCAGTGAGGATGATAAAGTGCAGGGGCTTGATATGGGCGGAGATGATTATCTTGCCAAGCCGTATTCGCTAAGGGAATTACTTGCAAGGGTGAATGCGCTGGTGCGCAGGACTTACGGTGCAGCTGAGGAAGGAAAGGTATGGCAGTTTGGCGAAGTAGTCGTTGATGCGGGAAACAGGACAGTGAATAAGTGCGGTGCGGAGGTAAAACTGGCTTTAAAGGAATTTGATCTTCTGGCATACCTGTGTGCCCATGGGAATCAGATTATCCGAAAAGAGGAACTGCTCCGCGAAGTGTGGGGCGCATTTTCGGAAGTTGAGATTTCTACGGTAGCGGTCCATATCAGATGGCTTCGGGAGAAGCTTGAGGAGGACCCGGCAAATCCCCGATTCATCAAGACGGTATGGGGCGTTGGGTATCAGATTGATAAGGTGAAGGAAGTGTAAAACGCTTCGGAATCGAGAAAAAATGAAAAAACAGTTTGCAATGATGGTTATGGTAAGCATTGGGGTGCTTTTATTATTTTTTTGGTGCATCACGATGATGATAGAAAAAGGAATGGGAGAAAGCAGTGCGGAAGAGAATCTTGTGCTCTTAAATGAAATTAGCCAATTGACTTCTTCAAGTGAGGGCGAAAACCCGGCACAGAAGGAGATTGCACAGTTGAGCGGGCAGCTGAAGGAGGAGAGTGCGCAAGGGGGAAAAATTATGGTCAGACAGATGGCGGCAGTCTGCTTGATATTTACGGTTCTATGTCTGCTATGCTGGTCAGTCTATCTTTATTTAAGGATATTAAAGCCATTTGATAAATTGGAAGAGTATGCAGGTCAGATTGCAAGTGGGAATCTGGATTTTCCGCTGACAGTTGAGAGGACGAATTTTTTCGGTGCATTTACTTGGGCATTCGACCATATGCGGAAGGAAATCATGAATGCCCGGGAAAGGGAAAAAAGAGCAATCAGCGAAAATAAAACAATTATTGCTACATTGTCCCATGATATCAAAACACCAATCGCTTCAATCAGAGCATATGCAGAGGGGCTTGAAGCAAATCTGGAAGCAGATTATGAGCAGAGGGAAAGATATTTACAAGTCATTATGAGAAAATGTGACGAGGTCACCCGCCTTACCAACGATTTGGTGCTGCATTCACTGTCTGAGCTGGAGAATCTGGAGATAAGGCAGCAGAAGGTGGATATACGAAAGATACTCCTACAGATTTGGGAGGACTTGGATGATTCTCACGTGACCTTATGTCAGCCGCTTCCTGAAGCAGAAGTCTTAGGGGATGAAAAAAGGATAGAGCAGGTGCTCCTAAATCTGCTGGAAAATATACGTAAATATGTATCTGGTGCGAAAGCGGAGGTGTGGGCTGAAGTATGCGGGGACCGATACGAAATTCATGTGAGGGATTATGGAGAGGGTATCTTACCGGAGGATGTTCCTTTTGTTTTCAATAAATTTTACAGAGGGAAAAATGTGGGCGATAAGAATGGTTCAGGACTTGGCTTATATATTGTAAAGTATATTATGGAAAAAATGGGGGGCGGGGTGAGCCTTAGCAATCACCAGGATGGATTGGAAGTTGTGGTATGGTGCAGAGTTATAGCATTACAATAAGCCGGCTCGCCAAACGTGGCAGCGTTTGTTATATCCTGGGTCATATAACTTGCAAACAGATTATAAAAAAGTCCTTCTTAAAGATTTGTTAATAATTGTTCTGCTATGCTTGATTAAAGGGAGCGAAAGCACCTTAAGATCAGCAAGGGAAAGGAAGAGTCGATTATGAAAACAACAGTCATGAAAGCGAAGGATGTTTGTAAGAGCTTTGCGAATAACGGCGGGCAGAACCACGTACTTGACATGGTAAATCTGGAAATCTATGACGGTGACTTTACCGTTATCATGGGATCTTCGGGAGCGGGGAAGTCTACCCTGCTCTATGCATTAAGCGGGATGGATAAACCTACCAGCGGAAGCGTCTGTTATAAAGAAAGAGAGATCAGCCATTTGAAAGAGCAGAAGATGGCGCAGCTGCGGGCAAAAGAGTTTGGGTTTGTGTTCCAACAGGCGCATCTTGTCAGCAATCTCACCTTATTTGAGAATGTTGCAGTGACGGGGTATCTCACAAAGACAAGGACCCAGAAGGAGGTAAGGAGCAGGGCAGAGGAGCTGCTTAGCCAGATGCATGTGGAGAAGGCGGCGGACCGGCTTCCCTCACAGGTATCGGGGGGAGAGGCACAGCGGGCAGCGATTGCCAGAGCCATGATGAATGAGCCGGGGATGTTGTTTGCGGATGAGCCTACCGGAGCGCTGAATAAGCGCAATACCCAGGAGGTGCTTGATCTTTTGACGAAAATCAATGAGGACGGGCAGAATATTCTGATGGTGACGCATGATATCAAGGCGGCAATCCGGGCAACCAGGCTTTTGTATCTGGAAGACGGAAGAGTGGTGGATGAAATGTCCCTGCCGGTATACGAGAAGGAAGAGGCGCGCCGGCGGGAAAAGCAGGTGGAAGCGTGGCTTTCCTCCATGGAATGGTAGGAGGTGCGGCATGAAATATCTTACCTTACTTAAAGCCAACATAAAAAGCCAGAAGGGAAGCTTTATCGGGATATCACTTCTTATGTTCATTATTACGGTTTCCTTGCTGGCAGTTCTAACCATATGGAAAAATGCCAACGACTATGAAGAGGAACAGCTCTTGCGTACCGGGTATGGCGATATCACCAGCTGGATAGAGGGAAAGGACGATATTGAAAAGCTGTGCGGTCAGGTAGAGGCGCTTTCGGATGTCTGGAAGGTAGAGGTGCAGGACGCAATTGGAATATCAAAATATTATGTGAATGGGCAGGAAGGTGTAACGGGAATTTTGCAGATATTTGCGTTTGGGCAGGAGCGATATACTTATCATATTTTTAATAAAAATCTGACAGGAATAGAAGAAAGCGCAGAGGAGCTTTCGGATGGAGAGGTGTATGTATCGCCAGCCTTTTGTTCTTTATATGATGCGCAGGCAGGAGACGAGATTTCCATACAAATTGCAGGAGAGAAGGATAGGGCAGTTTATACCATAAAAGGTTTCTTTGAGGATCCGTCAGCGGGATCGGCTTTAATGGGAATCAAATCCATTCTTATGAACACAGCGGATATGGAGAAATTGTCAAAAAGGATAGAGGGAGCAGAAAGTCAGGAACAGGCAGCAGAAATATGCCTTCTGCATATCTTCCAGTCGGAACAAAGTACCTTGTCAATGCTGGATTTTCAAAATTTGCTGGGAGAGAAGACAGAGGTAAATGATTACGCCAGCTTTGCTTATTCGTCACAGGCAATTAAGGGATTTATGTTGATTCTTCAGAATATCTTTGTCGGATTTTTACTGGTCTTTGTGGTCGTTCTTTTGATGATCACAATGGTGGTCATCGGACACAGCATCAGCAGCTGCATTGAACAGGACTATGTGAATATGGGAATCCTGAAGGCGGTTGGATTTACCAGAGCGGACCTTAAAAGGATACAGATTCTGCAATATGTGCTTGCCGTGCTTGTCGGGATGGTGCCGGGCAGCTTTTTGTCAGGAATGGTGGCAAGGCTCATAAACAGGCTGATGGTCACCACAACGGGATTGCTTATTCCTGAGGATGGCAATCTGTCAATAAGTATGGCAGCGCTTAGTGTGATTTTGTGTCTGCTGACGGCATTTATTAGTCTTAAAACAACAGGAATCGGGAAGATTACACCTATCAGGGCGATCCGAGGCGGAGCAGATGATGTATATTTCAGCAGCCGGCTCACCACAAGGATTTATCAAAGAGGATTGATCCTGCATTTGGCGTTTCGACAGCTCCTGTCAGGAAAGAAGCAATATGTAAGCGCCTGCATGGTCGCGGCTCTTTTAGTATTTTTCATTTCCCTGACTGTAAGGATCGACGTGTGGATGGGACCGGACGGAAAAGGTTTTATGAATGAATTTTCACCTGCGAAATATGATATCGGATTTGAATGTGAGGACAAGGAACTGGAAAGAGAGGTGGATGCGTTGATTGCCCGGAATGCCCAGATTGCTGCCCAGTATGAGTTTAAGATGGAGCGTGCAGTGATCGACAATTATGAGAGCTCTGTTAATATCGCATCTGCCCCGGAATATTTTAATGTAATTAAGGGAAGAAGCTGTAAATATGGGAATGAGGTGCTGGTGACAGATTTGGTAGCAGATGTAATAGAGGCACAGATCGGCGATACCGTTCTTGTCTCTTATAAGGGAAAGGAACTGGAATTTATCATCAGCGGCATTTACCAGTGCGTAAATGATATGGGAGATAATTTTGCAATCAGCAAGGAGGGCTGGGAGCGGTTTGAAAGTGAGCCTATATCTTTTTTTCAATATTATATACTGGAGGATTCTTCACAGACTGGAGAAATTGCAGACTTGTTGAATGAGAATTATAAGGATCGTATAGACATAGATGAGAATGGGTGGTCAGGACTTGGGGCAATCTTAAGCGTGATGTCGGCGATAGAGGTATTTATGTATGTTATAACCGCTGTATTTATTTTGGTGGCAGTTTATCTGACAGGAAGTAAGGTCTTATACAAAGAGAAGCGTGATTTGGGAATTTACAAATCATTGGGCTTTACAGCTGGGCAGCTGCGGATGTCCTTTGCCCTGCGCTTTTGTATGATGGCTGTGATTGGCTCTGTCCTGGGAAATGTGCTGAGCGGGCTTTTCACAGATTCGCTGGTGACGGCAATGCTGACCATGTGCGGTGTCAGCAGGTTTGAATCCAGTTTGAATCCTTTACAGATGCTTTTTTCAGGCGTGGTCGTAAGCGGGTTGTTCCTGATTTTTGCCTATCTGGCAGCAGGAAAAATAAAGAAGGTGGAGCCGTCTATATTGATTGTAGAATAAAAAACGTAGGTGTACTCCTTCTGCAGGCGCTCTCCGTTTTGAAAGAATAAGTGAACACCAGTTAATTTTATTGACGGAATGTTAACGGAAGTTCAGTTGATAGATGGGATGCGGGCTGTTAAGATAAAAGAGCAAAGGCCGATGCAAGTTATATATTCCGCAGCAAGCAGGCGCTTAAACCGTTGCTTGCGAGAAGAAATCAAGGAGGTTTGCTGCTATGCAGATAGGAGAGGTAATCAGAAAATACAGAAAAAAACAAGATATGACACAGGAGGAAATGGCAGGGTGTCTGGGAGTGACCGCTCCGGCAGTCAATAAATGGGAAAACGGAAATTCCATGCCGGATATCATGCTCCTTGCGCCTATCGCCCGGCTGCTTGGCATCACGGTGGATGAACTTTTGTCTTTCAGGGAGGAACTGACGAGGGAAGAAATCAATGGTTTGGTAAATGAATTGAATGATAGATTAAAAAAGGGTTCTTACGGGGAAGTATTTTCGTGGGCAAAGAAGATCATGGAGGAATATCCAAACTGTGAGTGGCTGATTTGGCAGATGGCGGTGGTGCTCGATGCCCAGCGTATGTTCAGCAAGATTCCAGTTGCAGAGCAATATGAGGATTATCTTTGCGACTGTTATATCCGTGTTTTATCAAGCAATGATGAACAGCTCAGAAGAAAGGCGGCGGATTCTTTGTTTAGTCTCTATGCCAGAAAAGAACAGTGGGAGAAGGCGGAAGCGTATCTTGCGTATTTTCCATCCGACAGTCCGGAGCGGAAAAGGAAGCAGGCATATCTTTACAGCAAAACAGGGCGTATGCAGGAAGCGTATAAGGCATATGAAGAAATTCTCTTTTCGGGCTGCCAAATGGCGAGTATGGTACTGCACAGCATGCATATGCTTGCCATAGAGGAAAAAAACTGGGAAAAGGCGCAGTATTATGTGGAAAAGGAGAAACAGATGGCAGTCCTGTTTGAGATGGGAGAGTACACTTTCGTTTCCGCAGGATTAGAGCTTGCGATTGCTATGCAGGATGCAGATGCAGTGATTGCAATTATGGAGCAGACGCTTGGGGCAGTTGAAACCGTCGCCGAATGGATGGATTCACCACTCTATGAGCACATGGCGTTTAAAAGACCTGGGGAAAAGTTTGCCGTGGAGCTTAAAAAGAAACTGGTAGAGAATTTCAGGGAGGAAGAGAGTTTTGGGTTTTTGAGAGAAGATAAGCGGTATCAGGAATTAATAAAATAAGGGTGGGCTTTAAAAGTTTTTGAATATAGGCTATAATATAGAGCGATGAACAAACAAGGAAAGAAAGGAATTATAGTTACAGTATGAGAAAAGTCAGAATTATGCTTGCCGCCGCTTTATTTATAGGTATATTTCTATTTTCAGGCACAGGCGATCCCGTTTGTGCGGCGGAATTGGCCGAAACGCAGGAGCAAAGCACGGCAGCCGATACACGACCGGACTACACTATTTATGTGAACAGAGTTTTGAATTGTATTACCATTAAACAGCAAAATGAAGATGGCTCCCAGACACCAGTAAAGGCAATGGTATGTTCCTGTGGGCGTGAGGGTTCTGAAACACCGGAAGGCATCTTCCGTACTTCCAATTATTATACTTGGCGCAAAATGGTAGACGCAACTTACGCCAGATATGCAGTGCGGTTCAATGGAAAAATACTTTTTCATTCTGTGCCATACATTGAGGAATCACCGGATACGTTAGAATGGGAAGAATATAATAAGCTGGGAGAAAACGCGTCACTAGGATGTGTCAGATTATCTGTTGAGGATGCAAAATGGATTTATGATAATTGCAAGCAGGGAACAACGGTAGTCGTATATTCTGACACGGAAGAAACAGGAGAACTTGGGAAACCGACAGCAACAAAGATTGAAGAGAGTTCTCCGAACAGGGGATGGGATCCAACAGATGCCAGAGCCGATAACCCATGGCTGGGCGGAAAAGGACTCTATACGCCTTTCTTAGGAAGCATGGATGAATTTGATTACATAGCATATGCAGACCAGTACCCGGATTTGCGGGAAGCCTTTGGCTATGATAAAGAAGCATTGTATGGGCACTATATCGCGCACGGAATAAATGAAGGAAGAATTGGAAAGGCGCTTTGATGTGACGCTGCCGATAGATCATAAGAAGGGATGGAAAAGGAATAGCAATCCTGCAATGTAAAATGTGCGGCGGGATGCAGATCCTTCCGCGTCCGTTTGAAGACTTTTTACTGGAAGATGTGAAACGGGATGCAGTGGCGGATTTTAAGAAGTGGGATGAGGTGCTTTTACAATCTTACGGAGAGCGGAAATTCATTCCTCTTGCAATGACGCAGGAGGAAGTGTATAGCAGAAGCGGAGAAAATTAGGAGGCAGTGTATGGGACACGGAAGTTATCAGAGCAAGGATTGGGAGAAATTGCGTTCTTCCCGCAAGATTAACAGCCAGTCTACGGTGCAGGATATGTATCAGTCCAGATCCATGAAGGATTATTTGAATCCTTATGGAGTGAAATACAGGGAATCCTGTGATTCCATGGATAATCCGGCATCTACGGCAATTATTTTCGGGCTGGATGTGACCGGCTCTATGGGGTATTTGTCGGAGGCGATTCCCAAAGCGATCAGGCGCCTTTGCAGGTCACACAGTTTGAGGCGGATATCCGCATTGCGGAACAGCTCCTGGATGTATACTTTGAGGCAGAGGCGGAGGCATTTGCCAGTCTTGACCATCCTGCTATAGTTTACGCCGACCCGGACTGCGCCTGCACCACGGTATACGATGTTCTGCTCAACAGCCTGACAGAACAGCTTCGGGATAAGGAACGGCATGGCTCCTGCGGCATGGGCATCTTTGAAACGGTGCTCCGCACCCGGGATACGCCCTATGCGCTTTTTCTGCATGAATTTGAGGGAACGGATGAAGACAAAATCGTGCGAAAACTCCGCAATATCCGTGAGAACTATACAAAGCCTCGACTGGAAAATCTTAAGCAGAAGTATCCCGGGCCGCAGCGTTAAGACTGACACATCTGGATGAAACCCAAGGAAAAATCATATTTTCCGACCAGACGCGGAGCATGGAGGCATTCTGCAAATATTGCCGGACAAAAGCACCGGGATTACTGCAGACCATCTATACAGACCGTCAGCAGGAACAGGAGATTTACCAATTTACATAATCGATGAATGTGACGCCCTCAAGTGCGCCATAAGTTTCCACAATCTGAGAGTAAGTGACTTCCTCATGAAAACACAAAGTAATTGTAGCGGAGACGGAAGTGCTTTCCGCAGTACTTCTCCCCCGGGTCATCTCCAAATGCTCCACGGTGCAATTCTTGCTCTTTGCAAAAGAAATAAACTTGCTCATGTCGGCAATCTTTTCAAACTCCACATGTAATATAACCAGCTTCGACGCCGGATTCAGATGCCGGTTCACGACCCGCAGCATTTTAAGCGCAATCCCAATGGCGGCAAAAACCACCAGTGCGCCGGTATAAAATCCTGCGCCCAAAGCAAGCCCCATACATGCCACCGCCCACAGCCCGGCGGCAGTGGTAAGACCTTTCACCTGATTCTGCCTTGTCACCAGAATCGTTCCAGCCCCCAGAAACCCAATTCCGCTGATGACCTGCGCCGGAATACGCCCTGCATCGATAGAATCAAAAATCGTGGTCAAATAAATCCCCACCATCATGGCAAGCGTAGACCCTAAGCACACCACCAGATAAGTCCGAAACCCCGCCGGTCTATGCCTCTTCTCCCTCTCATACCCCAAAATCCCGCTGAGCACCATAGCAAGAAACGTCCGAAGCAAGATAGAAGGCAGCGTCAACTCCCTCAAAATCTCAATTCTCTCCAATACCATAATATCCCTCTTTCCAATAAATCCGATTCTACCATTCCTAACTAAAGTTTACCATAGTAACACCCCACACTCAAACCTTTTCTCTGCCACGTTTCTCCGCTCCCTTGTACCTGGTCTGCCCTCCCCCTGCTGCTTCCTTCCACAAATCCCCCGCCCCCATTTTGTTTACAATTTGATGCTTTTTTTGCAAGACTTTTGTGTTAAGATAAGTGCTGAATGGGGGAGTATGTGATGACAAAGATTTTAGTAATCGAGGACGACAATTCCATATCAGAACTCATCTGCATGAACTTAGGCGCCGCCGGCTACGAGACGGTGCCGATTATGGACGGGCTTGCAGCGGAGGCATTTTTGCAGGACGGGAAGAACAAGGAGATTGCCCTTGCCCTGGTAGATGTGATGCTGCCCGGCAAGGATGGATTTGCTCTGATGGAGGATCTGCAAAGAGAAGGCATCCCCGTGATTTACCTGACCGCCAAGGATGATGTGCTGTCAAAAGTCCATGGTCTTAGGGCAGGGGCAGAGGATTACATCGTAAAGCCCTTTGAGGTGCTAGAACTTTTGGTGCGCATGGAAAAGGTGCTCAAAAGAACCGGGCGCAGCAGGCAAAAGATTCAGATACGGGATGTGATGATTGATTTAAAAGAACACAGCGTATCGAAGGACGGCGTGAAAGTGTCCTTAAAGCCGCTGGAGTACGAGCTTTTGGTGACCCTTGCAGGGAGCAAGAATGTGGCTTTTACAAGGGAAGAGTTGCTAAACAGGATATGGGGATGCGACTATATGGGAGAGACCAGGACGGTGGATGTGCATATCGGACAGCTGCGCAAAAAGCTGGATTTTCATGATGTGATCCGCACCATATCCAAAACTGGTTACCGCTTGGAGGATTTGGAGTAGATGAAGCTTTGGATAAAACTTGCCCTTATGACAGTACTGATCTTGTTGATATCTATGGGCTTTTTCGGTGCGGAAATGATTTACCGGTCGATTTTGTACAATCAAGAAAAAACGATTGAAAGCTGTGAGCAGCAGCTGCGGTCTACCGCCTATGCCATTGGGAGAGAACTGGAAAATGGGCTCCGGGAAGAATACAGCGAAACCACCAAGCGTTCCTATATCAACTATGTGGTAAAAAAGTACGGCGCTTCCCAGTACATTTTAATCGAGAATGAGCAGGAAGTCTGCAACCTGACGCCTTTTGCATTAAAAAATCCCGGAGATGAAAGATGGAACCAATCCCAGTGCAGCAGCGTCATACAAAGAAGGGGAGAACAATATATTTTGATCTCAGGCAAGGCGGTGTCGGGAGTGGGAGAGGCAGCCTATAAACTCGTACTCGTACAGGATATTTCAGAGCTCTACCAGGATATGCGGGAACAGGCGTTTCTAAGCCTCCTGGTTTTTTTAGGGGCAGTGGCAGTTTGTGTGATTTTAGTTTTTCTTGTGACAAAGAAAATTTTACGTCCCCTTAGGGAACTGCAGCATGCAGCGCGGGATATCAGTGCTGGAAAACTGGAAAGGCGGGCAAATGTATCCGGCAGGGATGAAATTGGTCTTATGGCAGTAGACTTTAATAAGATGGCGGATCGAATCGAGGACCAAGTGACGGAATTATCCAAGGTATCTGAGCAGCGCAGGCAGATGTTGGGAAGCCTGACCCATGAGATGAAGACACCTATGACTTCCATTATCGGTTATTCAGACACACTCTTGCATGTAAACCTGAAAAAGGAACAGCAGGAGCGGGCGCTTTCACATATCAAAGAGGAGTGCAGCCGGTTAGAGCGTCTGAGCAGTAAGCTGATGAGCCTGATAGGACTGTATGAAAATGACAGCATTTGCATGGAAAAGGTCTCTATGCAGGAATTATTTGAACAGGTGGCAAGGCTGGAAGAACATCCTTTAAAGCAAAGGGGAATCCGGCTGGTATATTCCTGCCATATGGAAGATCAAAAGATCGACAGGGATCTATTTGAAAGCCTTCTGGTCAATCTCATTGATAATGGGGCAAAGGCAAGTGAAGCGGGTATGACGATTTACCTTACCGGAGAGGGAAATGTCATTACCGTAAGTGACCAAGGATGCGGGATTCCCAGGGAGGAAATTGAGCGGGTGACGGAAGCTTTTTACATGGTAGACAAGGCGCGGAGCAGAAAGGCAGGAGGATGCGGGCTTGGG
Organism: Lachnospiraceae bacterium; assembly: GCA_011959285.1. Classification (GTDB taxonomy): domain Bacteria; phylum Bacillota; class Clostridia; order Lachnospirales; family Lachnospiraceae; genus Suilimivivens. Next base: position 44,586 of record BLLW01000019.1, read on the forward strand.
CTGTCCTTGTGCAGCATGATTGCCCAGCTCCATCATGCCAGCTTGTCTATTGAAAGCGAAATCGAGAAGGGCACGAAGGTATCAATTATTTTTTTGTAATATCTGTTTGCAATTTGTTTACATTTTGTTGTATACCTTTTACAGGACAGTAGCGTATGCTTCTTGTATTCAGATAAAAGAATACAGGAGAGGAGATTGATAGAGAATGAAGGTAAAGAAGATAGCAGTATTATGTGCTGCGGTAGGAATGCTGTCTGTGCTGCTTACGGGATGTGGCGACAGTATACAGTCTGAGGAGGAAATCGTTGTTCCGAGAGAAGATACAGATTTTCAGGAACCGGAAGAGCAGAATGATCAGGATTCAGGGGAAGAAGGTGCAGCAGCAAATACGGGCGGCATTGCCCAGATGGTGCAGGCGCCGGAGCATTATACATGGGAGCAAAGCAGCGGGGACTATCACATTTCGGCGGATGCGCCTGTGATTCTGCCGGAGGCGGAAGGGTTCAAATCCTATAAGGTGACCAGCGCAGTGTTCACCCAGGAAGATTATGATAAAGTAAATCAGGTGTTGTTAAACGGTGCATCGCTCTGGGAAAGAGATTATGAAGAAATGAAAGCGTCTAACGGATTTACGGCATCGGAAATCGATGAGATTATAGAACGTTTAGAGAATGCGGAGAAAACAGACAAAGCCGGAGCAGCAACTTATGAGGAAAAAATCGATGAGTTTAAGAGATTACGGGAGGGCGCGCTTGAAGAACCTGTTATCGTTGAAGTTCCTGCAGTCGTTTCCTACCAGAAGATAGAGAATCTTGAAGAGGAAAATGCCGAATATGTAGAAGATAATATTTTGCATGGAAATGCGACGTTAAACGGAGAGGATTATATGGTAATTTTGGACAATAACTTGAGGGATGACTGGCGGTGGATTTACTTTAACATAATCAGTTCCAGAGGAAATTTTTATTCTGTAGGCAGACAGGTGGAACCGGGAGGAGAGAAAATTTCAGTGGAAAATGTCAAGCAGGAAGCGCAGCAGATGATGACGGATATGGGGTTTTCGGATTTTATCATGTCAGGTGATGAGTATTTTGCCTCTACATCTATGAACGAAACGGATGGGACCATAACAGGCATAGGCGGTTACGGCGTCCATTTTACGCGATGTTTGGACGGGATTCCAGTGACCTATACGGACAGTGAGGGCACCACAATGGAAGATGGAGATATCTCTTCGTGGCCGTATGAAAAAATTGATATCGTGTTTGATCAGGATGGATTTACCGAATTTAAATGGACCAATCCTTATCAGTTGGAAAAAACGTCGGATGAATATGTGTTTCTGCTTCCTTTTGCGGATATTCAGAATGTGTTTGAAGAGATGATGTTCAAAAAGACGGAGGACTTTTGGAAAGACGTGCAAGCGGAAGTGACACTTCAGGTAAACGAGGTGCGTTTAGGGTATATGCGCGTCATGGAAAAGGGAAATGTGATGGAAGGAACCATGATTCCAGTGTGGGATTTCTTTGGAAGTGAGACCTTCCGTTATGGAGATATGGAAGAGGCCTTTACGGAAGAGAGACCATATAGATGCCTGCTCACCATCAATGCCATGGATGGCACGATTATTGACAGGGATTTCGGATATTAAAAAGAAAGGCATGGATTTTACAAAAGTGAAGGTTCAAAAGGCAATCTGTATTTCAGCTTCCAACATTGTAAAATATCAAAAACAGAGCACATCGTACCATATAAGTACGATTATTGAGGAGGCGTTATCGAAAAAGAATATTTCCTGTGAAATCATTGATCTGCGGGAATTTACCTTAATGCCATGCAATGGTTGCGACGAATGTTGCAAGTACATTAGATGCGGTCAGGATGCAGAGTTCAACAGGATTTATGAAAAGGCGGCGGGAGCGGACTATCTGTTTTTTGTCTCTCCTTGCTGTGCGCCGATACCGGCAAAGCTGAGCATGCTTCTGGAAAAGATAGAGAAAATGTCATCTTTACCTAGAAAGAAGGAACTTGACGGGGGGTTAAGATTCGGTGGGATACTGGCTGGAATCATTTCTTACGGGGAGGTGGAGAGGAAAACGCCAAAAGACCGGATTTCCGTGGCTTTGCAGGAAAAATTGCTGCGTTATAAGGTGATGGTGAATGATATTATTGCGGAGGCCATTGGCAGAATAAATATGCGCACGGTGCCATATAATTCAAAGTGGAATACGGGGATTGCCCTCCCGGTTGGGGAGGATAGGAACGGGAAGGAGCAAAGTTATGATCCAAAGCTGCTGGAGCAGGAGATTCGGCAGTATGTGGAGGTCATTGTGCAGACATCTAAGTCTTTGCATGCAATTTGCTGATGGCGGCGGTTCAGCCTGCAAGGGCAGCAGTGACACGGGTGGAGAGCGAATCGGGTACAGGGGGAGCGCATATATTTCAGTGAAAAGATGAACAGCCTGTATACGCATGTAATGCAAGGCACTTGTGTTTTTTGAGGAAAGGAAATATAATATTGAAAATGGTGGGTGTCTTGCTGATTTCAAAAGGAGCAGAAAAGCTGATAGACTGGTGAGATAAGAAATGAAAGGACATAATAAATGAAATTGCTAGTTGTTGAGGACGATTTAACCCTGAGTACGGCGATATGTTTTGAACTGGATTGTAATGATTACTTGGCGGTTGCTGCTTATAATTGCAAAAAGGCGTATCAGCTTATTCAAAGCGACCATTTTGATTTAGCAATACTTGATGTAAATTTACCGGATGGAAATGGTTTTGATTTGTGTCGTACTATAAAAAAGGTATGTCCGCAAATGCCAGTTATATTTTTGTCCGCGAATGATCTGGAGCAGGATATTTTGAATGGTTTTGACCTCGGTGCAGAGGATTATGTTACAAAACCGTTTAATATGAAAATACTTTTGCGGCGTATAGAGGTTGCAGTTCGAAGAAATCATTCATTAGAACAGCAAATGATGAACTGTTGGAGCGATGGCTTTCTTTCGCTTGATTTCAGTAAACTTATTGCAGTTCGCAGAAATGAAAAAATCATCGTTACTTCTAATGAGTATAAGCTGCTGAAAGTCTTAACAGAAAATGCTGGAAATATACTGACTAGACAGATGCTTTTGGAACGGCTTTGGGATGTTGAGGGTAACTTTGTTGATGATCATGCGCTGACTGTCACAATCAATCGGTTAAGAGACAAGATTGAAGACGATGCCCATACATATATCAAGACAGTGCGCGGCATAGGATATGTTTGGACGGGGGAAGCAGTATGAAAGAAATGCGCTTGACAGGATTTTGCCGAAGATTGCTTTTGGGCATTGCCTTTTGTGCCGGAATGACAGGTTTCTTTTTTTCTTATATTCCCCAAGAACTCGTACGGGGATTTCTATTTGTTTTCAGCGGTGCTGCTTTTCTTGCAACGGTATTTTGGGCTTTTTGGCAAAGTCGGCAGCTTTCTGATTTTTCTAATGATATATGTGAAACAGTTGACATTCTGATGGAGGGTCAGGAACTCCCTAATTTTTTCCCGTATGAAGAAACAGTTATCTCAAAGGTACAGAGTAAACTATTGCAATATTACGAGAAAATGAAAGACGAACAGCAGCAGAGCAGACAGGACAAGCAGACGATACAAGAACTGGTTAGTGATATATCCCATCAGGTCAAAACACCAACAGCGAACATTCAGATGATAACTGGCATTTTGAACCAGCATGAATTGCCCCCTGACAAGCAGAAAGAATTTCTGGACTTAATGACTGTCCAGATTGACAAGCTTGATTTTTTAATGCAGTCACTGATTAAAATGTCCCGGCTAGAGACCGGGGTTTTTGTTTTGCATATGGAAGAAACGAGATTGTGTGATACGATTGCAGGCGCTATGAGCATAATACTGGCAGAAGCAGAAAAGAAAAATATCCAGCTTTTGGCTGATTGTGATAGTAAATTGACCGTGAAGCATGATTCGAAATGGACGGCAGAAGCCATCGGCAACATTTTGGATAACGCAGTGAAGTACACGCCGGAAGGCGGTATAATCAGCATTTCCGTCCGTCCATGGCAATTTTATACCCGGATTGACATAAGCGATACAGGGATAGGCATTGATCAGGAAAATTATAATGCTATATTCCAACGCTTTTATCGGGCAGAGGAAGTGACCGCAGAAAAAGGTGTCGGTTTAGGATTATATCTGGCAAGAGGAATCATTGCCCAGCAAAATGGTTATATCACAGTAAAATCAAAAAAAGGCAAAGGAAGTACATTTTCAGTCTTTCTGTTAAGCTGACGGAGATAGTGGAATTATGGAGATAGTGGAAATACGACGCTTGAAGAAATATTTCATGGATGGATTACAGGTAGTCAAAGCACTGGATGGAATCGACCTGTCCATAAAAAAAGGGAAGTTTACAGTCATTGTAGGTGCGTCAGGTTCTGGAAAAACTACGTTGTTAAATACGATTGCCGGACTATGCGAGCCCACTGAAGGAAGCGTAATCGTGGATGGGCTGAATTTATCAAAAATGGGAGAGGAACAGCTTACGGTGTTCAGGCGCAGAAAGATGGGATTTGTTTTTCAGGGGTATAACCTGATACCTGAATTGACAGTCAAAGAAAATATAGTATTTCCTCTGGCTCTCGATGACGCTCGGCTTGATGCGGCGTATTTTTCCAGCCTTGTTCATCTGCTGGGATTGGACAATTATCTGGATGCCAGCCCACATATGCTTTCGGGTGGAGCACAACAGTGCACGGCGATTGCACGTGCCTTGATTACAAAGCCTTCGATTGTCTTAGCCGATGAACCTACCGGCAGCTTTGATGTGAAAACAACACAAAATGTTGTTGGATTGCTCAAAATGACTGCCGCCACATTTCACCAGACATTGGTTGTGAGTACTCATAATCTTGATCTTGCCCAGCTTGCGGACTGGGTAGTGCGGCTGCAAGATGGAAAAATCGTGTAATAAGAATCTACCACACATAGCAGAAAAAGCTGATTTGCAAAAGGTAATGGATATAGGGATAAAAATAATGCGTAGCGATAAATTTTCTATACAGATTTACCGCTATTTTTAGTTACAAATTTGTGACATTCGTGTGCCTGAATTGTGACATAGCTGTGCTATCCTTATTTTCAGAAACAGGAAGGAGAAACATAGAATGAAAAATATGTTAAGTGTTCTTGCCGGGCGTAGTTTTCGAGCCAGCAGGATGCGAAATCTGATTGCGATATTAGCGATTATGCTGACCACAGTTCTGTTTACTACTGTTACCACAATCAGTATGGGTGCGATGGAATCTATAACTTTGACTATGCAGATGTTGAAAGGCAGCCGGTCAGACGGTGATTTCCACAATATGACTGCTGAGCAGTATGAGGCTTTGGAGGATGCTGATTTTATTCGGGAATACGGTCTGCGGATGCCGGTAGGTTTTCTTGCGAATACGGCTCGTCATAACATCGAGTTTGATGTGCTGGATTCTGTTCAGGCTGATTTGACTTTCTGTATGCCTGTTCATGGCAGTGTACCAAAGGCAGAAAATGAGATTGTAACCTCAGACGCGGCGCTTAGAGATTTGGGGGTGACGCCAGAGGTGGGAGCAGCTGTCACCATTGCTTTTACTGCTCACGGTCGGGAATATCAGCTGGATATGATTGTGTCCGGCTGGTTTGAAGCCACTAGTGAGCAAATCAGCATGATGTGGGCGGGAACGACGTTTCGAGACGCGCATCCCGATATATTTGAGTACACCTACGACCAGGATCGGGATATGGCCGGAACTTATTATTCTGACTTTGTAGCTGCAAGCACAGCAGGACTTCAGGAAAAACTGGATCATTGGGTATGGCAAATGGGTGCTGACCCGAATGCGGTCAACTCCGAACATTTATCTGCAACAATAAATGCAGTGACCAATCCTACACTGGAGCCAGCGGCTCTTCTGCTTGTGGCTGTTATAATCGTACTGTTTGTTCTTTGCGGATATTTATTGATTTATAATGTGTTTGACATTGCGGTGATGCAGGAAATCCGTCGTTATGGTTTATACCGCACTGTGGGTATGAGCAAGCGGCAGGTAAAGAAGTTGATAAACATGCAGGCTCTGTGGCTTTCCTGTGTTGGCATTCCCTTGGGCTTACTAATTGGTTATTTTGTTGGAAAAGCGACTTTGCCTTATATGATGCGTACCTTGTCTTCCAGCTATGAGAATGTAGTCATCAATGTAAATCCGTCCCCGATAATTTTTGTGGGGGCTGCTATATTGACCGCTTTTACTGTGTTTCTTTCCACAAGGAAACCAATACGAGTAGCAGCAAATATCCCGCCGATTGAAGCGTTCCGTTATGTGGAGGCAGTGGCAGGCAGAAAAACCACGAAGAAAAGTACCGCTGGTACCAGCCTGTTCCGGCTGGCGTGGTCTAATTTGGAACGCAATAAGCGCCGTTCCTTTTTTATAGTAGCTTCTTTGTCACTATGTGTTATCCTGCTTAACTGCACAGGTATTGCTGCTGACAGCGTAGACATAGAAAAACAGGTGTCTTACAGCATCAGAACTGATTTCGTTGTAGTGAACGCGTTGAGCAAAAACATTTTAGAAGGATTCACCCGGCGCGAGCATGGGCTGGGGCGGGAAGTAATCGACGCTATCAACGCACAGCCGGAAGTAAACGGGGCTTCTGCCATTTATAAAAATACATTGGATGACAGCAATGTGACCTATGACTTTCCGGTAGAACTTGATTACACTGGCACCGACGAAGAGACCGGTATCGACTATGCGGGTACCAAGGATGGAATCGTCTTTAATTTAGGCGATGATGGTCACGCACTCTGTAATGTGTATGGCATGGAAGAAACAGCCCTTGCCCGTATGGACATTCAGGAAGGAGAAACAGATGCGCATAGTCTTTATAAGAAGATGGCAAACGGCGAAGGCGTATTGCTGGGGGTGCCGTCTGATATGGGAACATCCATTTTGAAACCTGCTTTTGATCTGATGGATGTGGGAGACATTATTACGGTTTTCAAAAACGGCGAACCGATGATGGAGCTGCCTGTGTTAGCCAAAGCCGCCCTAAACGGTGACGATATGGAAATCAGATATACTACCCATGGTCCCTTTGCAGTTGGTAAGGATGGTTTGTTCCTGTATCTTCCAGCTAGTGTTTACACTAAGATTTACGATGAACCGGTTATTTACAAATATTCTTTTGATGTAGAGGAAGAACAACAGGATGCCATGAGTGAATTTTTACAAGGCTATGTAACGAATGTAGACCCTAGTCTGGGTTATGTTTCTGCTGAAGAAGCCAGGCAGGATGCTGTTACAACCCGTACCATGCTCCAATTTGTCGGCGGATTGATCGGCATTATCTTTGGTGCAGCCGGAATACTTAACTTAGTAAATACCATCATTACATCTATTCTGGCAAGGCGTCATGAATTTGCAACCATGCAGAGTATTGGTATGACAGCAAAGCAGTTGACCTGGATGATGATTTGGGAAAGTGTTTATTATGCCGTCGGCGTGTGTATTGTCGGCCTGCTTCTGTCTGTGGTACTGGCGCTTACTGCGGTAAAGATGCTTATCGGTGGAATTTGGTATTTCACTTTCCACTTTACGCTTGTTCCCGCTATCATTGTGTGTATTTTGCTTTTGCTTGTTGCCGCTATGGCGCCAGTGATTGCATTAAAAGTATTCAATAAAGGCAGTATTGTTGAAAAACTGCGTGTTGCAGAATAATCGGATATGGAGGATTTGGCTATGAGTGCCAATATTATTTTACAGACAAAAAAACTGAAAAAATACTATGGAAAGGGAGAAACACAGGTTCATGCATTAGACGGTGTAAACCTAGAGATTGAGGCTGGAAAGTTCGTTGCCATTATCGGCACTTCCGGCTCCGGTAAATCTACTTTGCTGAATATGTTGGGTGGTCTTGATACTCCGACCTCTGGAACTGTCACTATTGGCAATACGGAACTGTCTGGATTGAAAGAGGAGCAGCTTACCATGTTCCGCCGCAGACGTATCGGTTTTATCTTCCAGAACTATAATCTGATACCGACTCTGAACGTGTGGGAAAATATTATTTTCCCCATTACAATGGATGGACAGAAACCAGATAAAAAATTTATTGAGGAAATTGTCGGACTGCTTGGACTAGAACAGAAAATCTACAGCCTGCCGAACAATCTTTCCGGTGGTCAACAACAGCGTGTGGCGATTGCACGCGCCCTTGCCTCTAAACCTGATATTGTATTGGCAGACGAACCAACCGGAAATCTGGATTCTAAAACTAGCGATAATGTAATCCATTTGCTGCAAATGACAAGCCGGAAATTCCAACAGACCATTATTATAATTACCCATAATCCTGAAATTGCGCAGTTGACCGATCAAACTATTCGTATCGAGGACGGCAGGATTGTGAGCTGACTGCAAATGAAGGTTAAGTTTGGACAAAATATGTCTGCTTATGATATATTAAATTATAAGGGTAATAGCGTTGATAGAACAAAGTAATGATTGAGGAGAGAGCACTTTTTCAAATTTACATGTATGTAAGGTTTAAGAGAGGGAAATGGGATGGATTTTGCAGAGAAAAAGATAGAATTAAAAAATGGGAAAGAGGGCATTCTGCGGGCGGCACGGCAGGAGGATGCGGAGGGGATGATTGCGCTTCTGAAAACTGTATTTGGGGAAACGACGTTTTTATTAAGGAATGTGGATGAGATGAGCTTCACGCAGGAGGAAGAAAGAAGGATTCTGCAGGAGATGCTGGATGCGGAAAGTGAGTTTATGATGCTTGTTCAGATCGAGGATGAAATCGCCGGGAACTGTGCGGTTATGTCAAAAGGCGGACAGAGAAGAGTGAATCATAGATGCGAATTTGCCATAGCTTTAAAGAAAGAATATTGGCATCTGGGGCTGGGAGGCTTTATGATGGAATATGCGCTGGAGTTGGCGGAAAAGATGGGGTATGAGCAGATGGAGCTGGGAGTCGTTGAAGGAAATGACAGGGCAAAGGCATTGTACGAAAGATTCGGGTTTGAAGTGACGGGGAAAACGCCGAGAGCGATGAAATACGATGACGGAAGCTATAAAGATGAATATGCAATGACAAAAGTGTTTCATCGTTAACAGAAAATGGTTATAATGATAGGTAGGCAGTGATTGAAAAATCAGAAGGAGGAAGGATATGTTAGAGTTTAAGTATGATACACAATTGCTGATTGAAGGCAAGGATTTGGATGAGGACGTGATTTCAGAATATTTTACAGAAAATTTTAAAGGGGACTGTCTTTTGGCAGTAGGAGATGAGGAACTGATTAAGATCCATTTCCACACCAATGAACCTTGGAAGGTGCTTGAATATTGCGCCAGCTTGGGAGAAATTTATGATATTGTGGTGGAGGATATGGACAGGCAGTCTAGGGGACTTAAAGGATAAATTCTATAAAAGATGAAAAGGCGCAGGCGGTCTTTGCCTGCGTTTTGTATTTCATCCTGTTTAAAAGCATCTTATCCGCAAGGCTCTTTTTAGTGGGGGAAAAATATGTTATGTTGGCTCCATCAAAGGATGGAGGAGCCAGATTATGAAAAGAGAAAAAGTTGAAAGAGAGTTTGACAGGAAGAAAATCGTATTAAGGTGCATCAAAATTGCAGCCATTATTTTTTGTATTGTGGTTTTGGTAAGGATTATTTTATTCCCGCCTTATAAACAGCCGGTCGTTACAGGGAGCCATGAGGTCGCCATAGAGGTGTTTACGTGGGAGGATGAAAGCAGGGTGGAGACCTTTACAGATACCGGAGAGAACCGTGCGCTTACGGTGAAATTCTGGTATCCAAAGGAGGAGGGCAGATATCCGCTTGTGGTATTTTCTCATGGGGCGTTTGGCGTGATTGACAGCAATTATTCCACCTGTATGGAACTTGCATCCAATGGCTATGTGGTGGCAAGCGTTGCGCATCCGTATCACGCCATGTTCGTGGAGGATGTAAATGGCAAGGTCACGACGGTAGACATGGACTTTTTTAAGAGCGTTTATGAGGGGAATGGCAATATGGATCCAGAGGTGGAAGAAAGACTTTATTTAAACTATAAAGAATGGATGGCGCTTAGGACGGCAGATGAAAATTTCGTGCTGGATACGATTTTAAGTAAGGCGGAAAAAGGGGAGGCTGGACCTTTTGACCTGATTGACTCGGAAAAAATCGGTCTGTTCGGGCATTCCATGGGCGGCGCATCATCGGTGGCGCTTGGAAGGCAGCGGGATGATATCGATGCTGTCATTGACTTAGAGGGCACCATGCTGGGAGAATATGTGGGATTTGAAAACGGTGCGGAACTTTTTAATGAGGAGCCTTATCCTGTTCCCATATTGGATGTAAACTCTGACAGGGTTCACGAGGCAGTAAAGGAGCAGGAATTAGAGGGATTTGAGTACGTCAATTTTTATGTAGGAAGAAATGCATTAGACTACAGGGAAGTGGTTTTTCATAATGCAGGACATTTGAATTTCACAGATTTGCCGCTGGCATCTCCTGTTCTGGCAAAGATGCTGGGGGTAGGAAAGGTGGATGCCCGGACTTGTATTGAGAATGTAAACGAAATGGTGCTTATATGGTTCGATTATTATTTAAAAGGCGTAGGAGAACTGAATCTGAAAGCGGAATATTGATACCGCGGAGCCGTAAAGCGGAGTAATCTCAGAATGCGCAAATTGCAAATATAGGAAAAGGTATGATTTGGAATGAAAGTCAGCATCAGAAAAATAACGAGGAAAGAGGAAGAACAGGTCGTCATAGAGTGCGTGGAGATTACTCCCGAGATCAGGGATATCCACAGCTATATAACGGCTAAAGGCATTGAATTGTCCGGCACAACAGATGACCAGCATATGCAGCGTTTTCGGCTGGAGGATGTGCATTATTTTGAGGCAGTGGATGAGAAGGTGTTTGCCTGTGCAGACAAACAGGTATATGAAATAAAGATGCGGCTGTACGAGGCGGAAACTGCTTACAGGGAGTATCATTTTGTGCGGTGTTCTAAATCGGTGGTGCTCAATCTGATGAAATTAGATAGCATCAGCCCAGCGCTGAATGGACGCTTTTTTGCCCATATGAAAAACGGAGAGAAACTGATGATATCCAGGCAGTATGCGGGGGTGCTTAAGCAAATCGTTATGGAAGGAATTTAAGATGAAAGAAAAAAAAGATTTTTTGGCGCCAATCATGGCATTTATGGTCTGTACTACCTGCATTACGATTTTGGAGGGGGTAGTGGGAATGATTCTTTATCCTGAGCAGAAGTTTGGATATGATGCTTTTTTTTCACCGCCTCTGTTTGGGTTTTGTTCCGTTTTATTGGGAATTGTCACATATTCTAAGAAAGAATTGAGCGTAAAACAGGTTTGGGTCCGCAGAGGCATTCATCTGCTTTTGATAGAAGGATTGATTTTTGGGGTAAATTATGCGGCTGGAATTATTTTTGAACCGTTGGTAGGTATTCTTCTCGCGGCGGCAATTGCACTGGTCTTTGTGACAGTCTATGTTGTCTTATGGCTGAATGATAAGAGAAGTGCGGCGATGTTCAATGAACAATTGAAGCGTTATCAACAGCAGATTCTGGAGTCAGAGAAATTTACTCCATATTGAGTCGATTTGGTTACATTTGACATCAATATCTGAAAATCATGCCGATAATCTATGTAAGCAGCATTCATCAAGGAATTAAATGTTTGGTGAAAGGCTGCGAGAAATGTTGTTTGCGCAGGATTGGAGGTATGGAATATGAATATAAAGTTACAGGCAGGCAACAGTCTGCTTTTCGGGCTCAGATCGCCGGCGCTCAACGGCGGATTAAAGAGCACCCAGCAGAAGATGGAAAGACAGGCAAAATGCGAGAACCAGGTCGCCTTTTTCGAGGAAAAGAAAAGCAATCTGAAAAATATGGAATGCGGCACCCTCGAGGAAATTGCAGAGAAACTGGATATGCTGCACACCTATGACGACCAGATTGCCGCGGCAAAGGCGCAGTACAATCGCGAGCAGATGTCCCATGCGCTTGACGAGGCGTTAGAAAAAGGGGAAAAGATTGCCGATGCAGTGGAAAAGACCAAGCCCAAAACACCCGAGGAGAGGGCAGAGGATCTTGCCAAAGAAGCGCTGGGAATCGAAGAGGAAGAAGGCATGCTGGAAGAGGCGCTAGAGGAAGTGTCAGAAATCGTGGAAGAGACTGCCGAAGCAAGCGAAGCGTTGGAAGAGACGACAGAAGCGCTTGCAGATCAGGTTGCCAAGGACGCAGAAGCACTGGCGCAGCAGACGGAAGAAGTACTTGAGGGGCAGGAAACAGAAGGATTAGAGCAGCAGATAGAGCGAAGATACGAGCGGTTTGATATGCGCGCTTAAAAGTGGTTACTTTTTGCGTAAGCTGCTGATCTGGTACGGTCAGTATGAACAGGATATAGGAACATAGTTGAAAACAATGGCTTCCGGCACATCAGACGTGCACGGGAGCCATTATTATTGCAATAAGCTGGCGGGGGGGAACATTGGCATTGTTCGCAAAGACGTTGAATCTGCTTGCGAAAATAATTTCATAAAGTTTGCCATAGAGGATTCCATTAACAAAAAATATCCTGGCGATTATGAAAAACGGAAGCAGCTGCGTCTCGAGAAGGAAAAACCTGTTCTGGAGGCTTTTTGGTCATGGCTTGAGCAGCAGAAGCCAGTCCGGAATACCCGCATGGATAAAGCGGTAAATTATGGCCTTAACCGGCGGAAAACAGCACAGACTTATCTGGAGGATGGCCGCTGCAGCTTTACGAACAATCTTAGCGAGAACGCGATCCGTCCATTTGCAGTCGGCCGGAAGAACTGGCTGTTCAGTGATTCTGTCTCTGGAGCCAATGCCAGTGCTGTAGTTTATACAATGGTTGAGATGGCAAAGGCGCACGACCTGAACATTTACGGATATCTAAAATTTCTGCTGGAACGTCGGCCAACGAAAGATATGACTGATGATCAGCTAGCAGAGCTTGCACCCTGGAGTGAAAAACTCCAATCTATCAAAAATCGCATGTGAA
>BLLW01000020.1 GCA_011959285.1 Lachnospiraceae bacterium
GCCATATTTATTGTATGACAGCGAAGAGCCTAAGAAGGAGAGCTGGAATTATAATGAAAAGGAAGCAAAGGAGAGCGGAAACTTTATTCCTATGGGGCATACCATAATAGATAAACTTTTTGAAAAGTAAGGACAGGATTTTGGAACAAGATTTGTGAGGAGACATAGATTATGAAAAAGGTTGTAAAATTTGGCGGCAGTTCCCTTGCCAGCGCGGAGCAGTTTGCAAAGGTCGGCGATATCATTCATGCGGATGGGGAAAGGCGCTACGTGGTGCCTTCTGCACCTGGCAAACGGTTTTCAGAGGACACCAAGGTTACGGATATGCTCTATGACTGCTATCACCTTGCTGAGTCAGGCAAAGAATTTAAGAAGGAGCTTGCCGCAATTTCGACGCGCTATCAGGAAATTATAGATGGACTTTCTCTTGCCATTTCCTTGAAGGATGAGTTCAAAACCATTGAAAAGAATTTTAAGGAAAAAGCAGGAGAAAACTATGCTGCGTCCAGAGGCGAGTATTTAAATGGTATCATTATGGCGGCATATCTGGGATATGAGTTTATCGATGCGGCGGAAGTAATCCGCTTTACGGATGAAGGAGAGTTTGATTCTGAGTATACGAACCAGATATTAGGGCAGCGGCTTAACGGCGTGGAGCGCGCTGTCATACCGGGATTTTACGGGGCATATGCAGACGGAAGGGTCAAGACCTTTTCGAGGGGTGGTTCTGATATTACAGGTTCTATCGTTGCAAGAGCCGTGAAGGCAGATGTGTATGAGAACTGGACAGACGTGTCGGGCTTTCTTGTTGCCGATCCAAGGATTATCGAAAACCCGGAAGGAATCGAGACTATTACCTATAGAGAGCTGCGGGAGCTATCTTACATGGGAGCAAGCGTACTCCATGAGGATGCGATTTTCCCTGTTAGAAGAGAGGGAATTCCCATCAACATCCGCAATACCAATCAGCCTTCCGATGAAGGAACCTGGATTGTAGAGAGCACCTGTCAGAAGTCAAAATATGTGATCACAGGAATTGCAGGAAAAAGAGGATTTTGTTCTGTCAATATAGAAAAAGCTATGATGAACGCGGAGATTGGATTTGGAAGGAAGGTTCTGCAGGCCTTTGAGGATAATGGAATTTCCTTTGAACACGTGCCCTCCGGTATCGACACCATGACGGTGTTTGTCCACCAGGATGAGTTCATTGATAAGGAGCAGAAAGTGGTTTCTGCTATCCACAGGCTGGCTGATCCGGACAGCGTGGATATCGAAGCAGACCTTGCTTTAGTTGCGGTAGTTGGACGCGGTATGAAGTCCACAAGGGGAACGGCAGGACGCATCTTTTCCGCTCTGGCACACGTCAACGTCAATGTAAAGATGATTGATCAGGGGTCCAGCGAGCTGAATATCATCATCGGCGTTGCAAATGATGACTTTGAGACGGCAATCAAGGCAATCTATGATATTTTTGTAATCGCACAGCTATAAAATATGATAACGCTTAGGAATCCGTCCTATTTGATGCGATAAACGTCGAATAGGGCGGATTTTTATGACAGCAGGGTCATAAGACCAAACTGTTAGGCTTTTATTACTTGAAAGTTTCCATAAAATATACTATGATAATATAACATACATTTCCCAGACGGGGATTGTGTGAAAGCACAGGAGGAAATGAGAATATGAATGAAACATATGTAGAATGCCTGGTAAAAAGAAAGACTCCGACTCATCTTAAGATGCTTAAAATCCTATTGGTCACGCTTACTGTTGCGTTTGTGCTGGTGGGATTTATTTTGATTCCGGCGCTGCTTTTCGGTATTGCCTTTGGAGTGGCGGCTTATTTCATGCATTTGAATACAGAGTTAGAGTATGAATATCTTTATGTGGATAAGGAACTTACCGTGGACAAGGTCATGGCAAAGACTAAGCGCAAAAGGGTGGCAGTTTATACGGTAGAAAAGATGGAAATCGTGGCGCCCGTTAAGTCATGGCACCTTGACAATTATAAGAACCGAAATGACAAGGAGGTTGATTATAGCTCCAGAGAAGTAAAACAGCCTGATACCAGATATGTATTTTACTATGAAGGCAGACAGAAGGTCATTTTTGAGCCTAATGAGGACCTCGTTAAGGCGATGCAGTTTGCAGCGCCCAGAAAGGTATTTAAAGATTAAGCGGCAGTAATGTAACAAACAAACATAGATTACACTTATAGGAGGAGAAAAAATGGGTCAGATAATTGGTGAAGGAATTACCTTTGATGATGTGCTTTTAGTGCCATCCTATTCAAAGATCGTTCCCAACGAGGTGGACTTGACAACATGGCTAACCAAAAAGATTAAACTCAACATCCCTATGATGAGTGCAGGAATGGACACGGTAACGGAGCACAGAATGGCAATCGCCATGGCAAGACAGGGCGGCATTGGCATCATCCATAAGAATATGTCCATTGAAGCACAGGCGGAAGAGGTGGACAAGGTCAAAAGGTCTGAGAACGGTGTCATAACCGATCCCTTCTCGCTGTCACCGGACCATACATTGGGAGATGCAGATGCGCTCATGGCGAAGTTCCGCATTTCCGGCGTTCCGATTACAGAGGGACGTAAACTGGTGGGAATCATCACCAACAGAGATTTGAAATTTGAAACAGATTTTTCAAAAAAGATTAAGGAATCTATGACCTCCGAAGGGCTGATTACAGCTAAGGCAGGTATTACACTTGAGGAAGCAAAGCAGATTCTTGCCAAGGCAAGAAAAGAAAAACTTCCTATCGTAGATGATGACTACAATCTGGTAGGTCTAATTACCATCAAAGATATCGAAAAGACAATTAAATATCCTTTGTCGGCAAAGGATGAACAGGGAAGGCTCCTGTGCGGCGCCGCTGTGGGAATTACAGCAAATGTACTGGACAGAGTAAGTGCCTTAGTGGATGCAAAAGTGGACGTTGTGGTGCTTGACAGCGCCCATGGTCATTCAGAGAATGTGCTCCACTGCATCAGAATGATTAAAGAAAAATATCCTGATCTGCAGGTGATTGCAGGTAATGTGGCAACCGGAGAGGGAACAAGAGATTTGATCGAAGCCGGGGCGGATGCGGTCAAGGTAGGTATTGGACCGGGCTCTATCTGCACTACCCGTGTGGTTGCAGGTATTGGTGTGCCCCAGATTTCCGCGATTATGGATGCGTATTCCGTTGCAAGGGAATATGGAATTCCAATTATCGCAGACGGCGGCATCAAGTATTCCGGAGATATGACGAAAGCAATCGCAGCAGGCGGTAATGTGTGTATGATGGGAAGTATGTTTGCGGGATGTGACGAAAGCCCCGGAACTTTTGAATTGTATCAGGGACGTAAATATAAAGTATACAGAGGAATGGGTTCCATCTCAGCAATGGAAAACGGAAGCAAGGACCGCTATTTCCAGGAAAATGCTAAGAAACTGGTGCCGGAAGGTGTGGAAGGCCGCGTGGCTTACAAGGGAACCGTGGAGGATACGGTATTCCAGCTGATGGGCGGTTTGCGTTCAGGCATGGGGTACTGCGGAACAGGCAGTATTGAAGAACTGAAAGAAAAAGGAAGATTCATCAAGATATCTGCGGCATCCTTGAAAGAAAGTCATCCACATGACATTCATATTACCAAGGAAGCGCCGAATTACAGTGTGGATGAATAAGGAACAGGAAATGTGCAGGAAGTGGAAGGAGTATCGTTAACGTGGGCAATCTGGGAAGCGCCGGCAGCAGGCAGGATGCAGCGCTGCTGCTGAAAAGCCTTATAGAAGAAAAGGTGCTGGAAAAGTGGCAGCAGCATTTTTGTGACGTTACAAACGTGTTTTTGTGTTGTGTGGACGGCAACGGACTTCCACTTACTGAGTTTGGCGGTAAAGAGGAAGAGTTAAATAAAATTAAACGAATTATCGACGGGGAGCAGGTAATTGAGATGCTTTCCCGAGTATCGGAAAGTACACTGGAAGATCAGGCAATAGAAACTACGGCGTATCCTAACGTGCGGCTGGCCGTGATATCAGTCAAAATTGAAGGGGAGCCATTTTTAAACTGGCTGGTCTGCGGTGTGCTGTCTGATGCAGATGACTTGGAGGATTATGATAATCCGCCACTTGAGGGATTTGTGAATACGATTTGTGAAAAACAGTTTGCTAAGGTAATAGATACTTTGCGAAGCGTGACTAAGACCATGCTTTTATATAAGCTTTCTGCTTTTAATGCGCAGGCTGAGAGCAGACGGATTCTATATTCCGAAAAGGAAATGAGTGAAAATCTGCGAAGAAGCGAGGCGCTTGCCGAAATTGTTCAGTTTCTGGAAATTGATGAATCTGCAGAAAACGTGATGCATAAACTGTTAAAAAAAGTTGGGGAACTTTTAAATTTAAGCATTGCTGTTCTTTATAGAATCAAAAAGGACAGCGAACATGCAGAATTTTTATCCAGATGGTGCAAAAAGAACATAGCATGGGAGTTTGAGAAGGAAATGCAGCATAATGTCCCTGCGCTTCTTACAGAAAAGAAAACCCTTGTCATATCACAAAATTCTATGCTCAATGTGGGTGAAAGAGAGCAGATGCAGATGCTCGGCTTTAAGGCAGTAATTGTCATTCCGGTTGAAATAAGCGAAAATGTGTCCACTTATGCCTGTTTTGGGGAGATGGATAAAGAACGGAATTGGAAACTGGAGGAAATTCGGTTTCTCAATGATTGTGTCAAAGTTTTACACAGCATTATGATAAAGAGTATGCAAAGAGAGTCCCTTCTTACGTCAAATGCCGCCTTAGAGACAATACTGGATAATGTGGGAAGTAGTGTGTATGTGCGGGATATGACTACAGGGGAAGTTTTATTTACCAATAAAAGTATGCGTAAAGTTTTCAGCCGGGAGCTGAAAGATGGAAGCATAAATGGGATGCTGGATGAACAGGTACAGCGTGAAAGCGGAAGCCGGGAGTTCTATTATGAGAAAAAGGATTGCTGGTATGACTTGTACTATATAAGAATGAAGTGGATAGACGGCAGACCGGCTCTTTTATGCGCACTATATGATATTACGGATAAAAAGGTTTTTCAAAAGAAAACAGAGCAGCAGGCATACACGGATTTCCTTACGGGAATCTACAATCGTATGTGCTGCGAGAGGGATCTGGGCAAATATATGGATGAAGCAAAGAATAACCAAGGCAAAGGCGCGTTGCTTTATCTAGATCTGGATGATTTCAAACATATCAATGACGGGCTGGGGCATAAATATGGAGATGTCCTTTTAAAATCAATTTCCCACAGCTTTCAGCGGATTGAGGGAATTAAGAATACATGTTACAGAATGGGCGGCGATGAGTTTGTCATTATCATACCGCCAAGAGAATATGAAAATCGCGAAAAGATTATTGCATCTATAAGAGAGATTTTTATGCGTCCATGGTTTCTCAAGGATTCGGACTATTACTGTACGATGAGCATGGGAATCGTGGAGTTTCCAGACAAGGAAGATGCGGTGAATGATCTGATTAAAAAGGCAGACATTGCCATGTATGAGGCTAAGAAAGAAGGCAAAAATAGGATAGCTTATTACTCTGATCAGATAGAGACTAAGTCGGGTAAACGTTTGGACATGGAAAAGAGCATGCGCGATGCCACGGCAAGGGGCTATCAGGAATTTGAGGTGTATTATCAGCCCATTATCGACATCAGTAAAGAAGAATTGCCCTGTACTGGAGCGGAGGCGCTGATTAGATGGAATAATGCGGATTTAGGCTTTATACCGCCTTCAGAGTTTATTCCATTGGCAGAGTATCTGGGATTGATCAATCCTATTGGAAACTTTGTGCTGAAGGAGGCATGCAGCTGCTGTAAGAACTGGAATGATCACGGGTACCCTGATTATAAGGTGAATGTAAATCTTTCGGTAGTCCAGCTTCTCCAGCCGGATATTGTGGAAAGTATAGAAAGCGTTATGAAGGAGACCGGCATCAAGCCCAAAAATCTGACGCTGGAGGTGACAGAAAGTCTGGCAATCAATGATATGGAGCGCATGCAGGAAATTCTGGATAGAATCAAAAAACTGGGGGTCAGAATTGCACTGGATGACTTTGGAACAGGTTATTCGTCATTGAACCATATCAGGGAGATTCCATTTGATGTGATCAAGGTAGATCAAAGTTTCATCAGGGATCTGGAGCGAGATGAGTATGCCAAATCATTTATCAGAATGGTAGGAGAATTGGCAGAGGCGATTGGCGTAAACGTCTGCATCGAAGGTGTAGAGACCAAAAGACAATATGAGATTTTATCAGAAATGTGTGTGCTCTTAGGTCAGGGATATTATTTCGACCGCCCGATGGAGCGTCAGGCATTTGAAAAAAAGTATACACCCAAACTTAAGCGCAGAACCCGCAAAACCAGCGATTAAATTCTGCTTTAAAAATTGCTTTTTGTGTGATATTATAACAAGTAGCGTGACAACGTTTGTTAGGAGTTTACGGTAGGAGGTAAGGCTCGCCATCAGAAAATAGGCTGGGCCGCAGGAAAGCATGAGTGAAAATGAAATAAATGTAAATCCTTCCGAGAAAGAGAAGGAAACTGTTTCCCGGAATTTTATTGAGCAGATGATTGACAAGGATCTGGCGGAGGGTGTGTATGACAGTGTGCACACAAGATTTCCACCCGAACCTAACGGATATCTGCATATCGGACATGCCAAGAGCATCCTTTTAAATTATGGGCTTGCGCAAAAATATGGCGGCAAATTCAATATGCGGTTTGACGATACCAATCCTACCAAGGAAAAGACAGAATTTGTAGAATCCATTATGGAGGATATTAAATGGCTGGGTGCAGACTGGGAGGATCGGCTATTTTTTGCTTCCAACTATTTTGAGCAGATGTATGAAGGGGCAGTGAAGCTGATCAAAAAAGGCAAAGCCTATGTATCTGAACTTACCGCGGATGAAATCAGGGAATATCGCGGCACCCTGACGCAGCCAGGTAAAAATGATCCGAACAGAGACAGAAGCGTGGAAGAAAATCTCATGCTGTTTGAAAAGATGAAAAACGGTGAATTTGCAGACGGAGAGAAGACGCTTCGCGCCAAAATCGATATGGCTTCACCAAACATTAATATGCGTGACCCGATTCTCTATCGCGTTGCACATATGAGCCATCACAATACAGGAGATGAGTGGTGTATTTATCCGATGTATGATTTTGCACATCCAATTGAGGATGCAATTGAAGGAATCACTCACTCTATTTGTACGCTGGAATTTGAAGACCACAGACCGTTATATGACTGGGTGGTAAGTGAATTGGAATATCCGCGTCCCCCGAGACAGATTGAATTTGCCAAAATGTATCTGACCAATGTGGTGACCGGAAAAAGATATATCAAGAAGTTGGTGGAAGATGGAATCGTGGATGGCTGGGATGACCCAAGGCTGGTTTCCATTGCGGCGCTTAGAAGGAGAGGATTTACGCCGGAATCAATTAAAATGTTCGTAGAATTATGCGGTGTGTCAAAGAGCAATTCCTCTGCGGATTATGCGATGCTTGAGTACTGTATCAGGGAAGACTTAAAGTTGAAACGTCCTCGTATGATGGCGGCGCTTGATCCGGTTAAGCTGATTATTGATAATTATCCGGAAGGGGAAACGGAACTTCTGGAAGTGGCAAATAATCTTGAAAATGAAGAGATGGGTACCAGACAGGTTCCTTTTGGCAGAGAACTATATATTGACCGGGAGGATTTTATGGAGGAGCCCCCCAAAAAGTATTTCCGATTGTTCCCGGGAAATGAAGTGCGTCTTATGAATGCCTATTTTGTAACCTGTACCGGCTGCGTGAAGGATGAAAGCGGTAAAGTGACAGAAGTGCACTGCACCTATGATCCGGAGACAAAATGTGGCAGCGGTTTTACAGGCCGCAAGGTAAAAGGGACAATCCACTGGGTACCTGCTAAAGAGGCAGTCAAGGCACAGGTAAGGCTGTATGAGAATATTATTGATGAAGAAAAGGGTGTCTATAACGAGGATGGAAGCCTTAACTTAAACCCCAATTCACTTACGGTTTTAAGGGAATGCTATCTTGAACCTGCATTAAAGGATGTAAAGCCCTATGAAAGCTTCCAGTTTGTACGTCAGGGGTATTTTTGTGTGGATGCAAAGGACTCAAAGGAAGGTGCGCCTGTGTTCAACAGAATCGTATCATTAAAGAGTTCTTATGTGCTGCCTAAGGCATAAAGAGGCAGTTTATAACATTTATTGAAGAAGAAAGAAGAAAGGGATAGGTATTAGAAATGGCTGGGTTATTATCTGGATTAGGAAAACTTGGACTCAAGAATCTGGAAGATATGGATTTGTATGAGGCAGAAAAGAAGCCGGAGGAGGTTGCTGCAGCAAAGCCGGCGGCGCCCGTGGTACAGGAGACAGATTTTCTTTTTGACAAAAGTTATGAATGTACGATATGTGATGGAAAGATCAAAGCAAGAACAATGAAAGCAGGAAAGGCAAAGCTTCTGCGTGCAGATACGGATTTACGTCCGGTATATGAGAATATTGAGCCCATTAAATATGATGTCATCACTTGTCCGCACTGCGGTTACGCAGCACTCACTCGTTATTTCAAGGGGCTTACTGCATCACAGATGAAGGCGATTAAGGAGACGATTTCAGCTTCTTTCCAGCCTGTCAACGAGGAAAAGGATACATATACTTATGAGGAAGCGCTGGATCGGTATAAGCTGTGTCTGGCCAATGCCATTGTAAAACATGCAAAGGCAAGTGAAAAAGCGTATATTTGTTTAAAGACGGGATGGCTGCTTCGCAGTATGAGGGAAAATCTTGACAAGGAAGCGGAGGATTTTGACAAGAAGGCAGCAGAACTCAAGGAACAGGAAGACGAATTTATTAAAAACGCGCTGGAGGGATTTTTGGCAGCAAGGCAGTCAGAAAGTTATCCTATGTGCGGTATGGATGAGATTACCATGGAATACCTTATTGCAGCGCTTGCCATGGAAAGCGACCAGTTTGATGTTGCGTCACGTATCATTTCAAGTATTTTGGTTTCTCCTTCTGCCACCACTAGGATGAAAGACAAGGCGAGAGATCTTAAAGAAGCGCTTATGGCAAAAATGAAAGAGAAAAGCAATTAATTATGGTTGATCTGACGATACAGCTTGCGGATACAGGAAAAGAATACCTGTACCAGCAGATTTATGAATATATCCGAGATGAGATAAGAAAAGGGAAGCTTCTTGCAGGTGAGAAGCTTCCCTCAACTCGTTCACTGGCACAGTATCTTCAGGTAGCGAGAAGCACAGTAGATTTTGCTTATGGTCAGCTGGTAGCGGAAGGCTATGTGGAGGCAAGACCCTGTAAAGGATATTTTGTAAGTCACGTGGAAGAATTGTTTCATTTTTCCGGCGATGATGGGAAACAAGAAAAGTTGAGCATGGGTATCGCTCAGGCGGCACAAGAAGAGAAGATTCAATACGATTTTTCGCCTCATGCCGTAAGCCTTCGGGACTTTCCGTATGCCACATGGAAAAAAATAACCAAAAATATTTTGGTAGATGCAAATAGTGAAATGTTTGCGCTAGGGGATGCAAGAGGAGATCAGGAACTTAGGAAGACGATCAGTCGGTATCTTCATTCGTCCAGGGGCGTCAACTGTCAGCCGGAGCAGATTATTATTGGGGCAGGAACGGATTATCTTTTTATGCTGCTGGAAAAGATTTTAGGAAGACATGTACCGATTGCTATGGAAAATCCCACTTATAAACGTGCCTACAAGGTTTTCCAGTCTTTTGCTTATGAAATTGTACCAGTTCCAATGGATGGAAGCGGAATGAATGTGGAAGAACTTTCCAGAACCAAGGCAAAAGTTGCCTATGTGATGCCTTCCCACCAGTATCCTACGGGGGTAGTAATGCCTATTGGAAGAAGAATGGAATTGCTCAAGTGGGCAGGAGATGGTCAGGACCGTTATCTGATTGAAGATGATTATGACAGTGAGTTCCGTTATAAGGGAAAGCCTATCCCTTCTCTGCAGGCATCGGACCGTTTAGGCAGAGTTATTTACATGGGGACCTTTTCAAAATCCATTGCGCCGGCAATCCGTGTAGGCTATATGGTACTTCCCATGAAGCTTCTTAAGATTTATCAGGAAAATTGTGGATTTTATGCGTCCACGGTATCGCGTATCGATCAGCGTATTTTAAATGAATTTATCAGGGATGGATATTTTGAACGTTATCTGAACAAGATGCGGAAAATCTACAGAAGCAGGCATGATTTCCTTTTGAGCCAGCTTTTCTCGTTTGAGAAGGAATTTACCGTTTCGGGAGAAAATGCTGGTCTGCATATCTTGCTTACGAGTAAAAGCCAGATACCGGAAGAGGCGCTTATAAAGGCAGCTGCTAAGGAGGGAGTAAAGCTATATGGAATGCAGGAGGCTTGTATGGGGGGAACAAGTATGGATACAACTTATAGCAGCACGCTGCTGATGGGGTATGGAGCGCTGGATGAACGGGAGCTTATGGAAGGGGTCGCATTGTTAAAAAGAGCCTGGGATATCTATTTGTAGGATATCCCAGGTTTTGCTGAACGCAATGCTTTTAAAGATCATCATCAAAAAATTCTTCTACCGTCTCATTTGAAGTGGAAGCATTCTGCTGGGGAGCAGAGGCTTGGGGGGGAATTTCAGAATTTGTTGTGTTGGGACTTTCTGCGTCAGGAGTACGGGCTGAATCTTCGGGTTCTGATGCAGCGCTCTTTTCCTTGTTGAGTGCAGTTAAGTCGGTAAAATTGTTTTCGGAAGTAGTCTGCCCTTCCTTAACGGATTTAACAGTTTCTTTCACTTGCTGAACGGAGTCGGTAATCACGCCCTTTGCCTTTTGGAAAGCTTCAGAAGCAATGGCTTCTGCCTTATCAAGTTGTAAGGACACATAAGAACGCTCCTTTTCAGTGCCTGTATCCTCGTCAAGATCTTCACTGAAATCGTCAAAATCATCATCCGTATCCTCATCACTCGGGGCGGAAGGAGTTTTGTCTTTCGTCTGTAGATAGTGATATGCCCCGTAAGCGGCAGCGCCAGCTACTGTGGTGAAAAGTAAAAATTTACCAAATTTTTTGGACATAAGGGTGCTCCTTTCGGTTTTTCATATAGTATTATCTTAATACTATTCTGTGGAAATGAAAAGAGAATATGTATAAAAAATCCATAAATTTTTTAATGTGCAGATTGTTAGAAGATTTTTAGGGAGAGGCACTAGATATAGTAGAGAGGAAAAAAGAGAGTACTAGTTTCATAGAAACGATTGATGGAGAGGGGAAAATGTGGTATATTTAATTTCGACTCATAAAGTCAACATTGATACATTGTGAGAAAGATTTTTGGAGACAGTTGGATGAATGAAAAATTTTTTGACTTGAAAAAAGAGAAACAGGACAGGATGATCAACGCGGCGCTTAAGGTGTTTGCCATGAACGGGTATGGACATGCAAGTACGGATGACATTGTGAAGGAAGCGGGGATTAGTAAGGGGCTTTTGTTTCATTATTTTATCAGCAAATTAGGATTGTATGCATTTATTTACGATTATAGTGTCAGGTATATTATGTTGGAGCTTTCTACAGGCGTGTCAAAGGAGGAGACGGATTATTTTGGGCTTCTTTTGCAGATCAAGCAGTCTCAGCTGCAGGTAATGAAAAATTATCCTTACATGCTTCAGTTTATTAATAAAAGCAGAGAAGAGGATGTGAGCGAGGCACTGATGGAGACAGAGGATAAGCGGGGCGTGCTTCCCAGGCAGTATGCGGAGATTATGGAGCGGGCAGAGCTTAGCAGATTTAAGAAGGAAGCGGATGTAAAGAAGCTGACTAAAGTGATAGAATATACGGCGGATGGGCTTATGACGGAACATTTCAGGAACGCTTCCTTCCAGCCAGAGATTTACTATAAAGAAATCGTGCAATATCTGGAAATGATAAAGAAACTAAGTTACCAGTAGGAATCAAGAATGAATAGAAGAAGGAAAGGTGTGCGATGAAAGAGAAACTTTATACGATACCGCTGAATGATGCAGTGAATGCAGATGACGAGTGTCCTTTCTGTAATATAGAAAGGGCGGTAGAACAAGATATACTGGATTTTGTCCTTGGTTCTGGTTCCTCTTATATGGAAAGTGATGTGAGGGAAGCCACCGATCAGGCAGGATTTTGCAGGACACATTTCAAAAAAATGTTTGATTATGGCAATACCTTGGGTAATGGATGGATTTTGAAGACTCATTATAGAAGAGTAAATAAGGAGATGAAGGAGCAATTCAAGAAGTTTGTGCCTTCTAAATCTACCTTGATGGGCAGGTTAAAAAAGAACGGGGATAGGGAAAATGCTATCGGCATCTGGGTGCAGGAGAAAGAGAAATCCTGCTATATCTGCAATCGTTTTGCGGATACCTATGACCGATATATGGACACTTTTTTCCACATGTACAAAAAAGATGAGGATTTCAGAAAGCGGATTCTAGGCGGTAAGGGATTTTGCCTGCATCACTTTGGCGATTTGTGTGAATACGGAGAAAGCAGGCTTAACGACAAGGAAAAGAAGTCGTTTTATCCGGAAATGTTTAAATTGATGGAGGAGAATATGGAAAGGCTTACTGAAGATGTGAGCTGGCTGGTGGAAAAATTTGATTATAGGAATAAAGATGCTGACTGGAAGAACGCAAGGGATGCCATTCAGAGAGGAATGCAGAAACTTAAGGGAGGATACCCTGCTGATCCTGTTTACAAAATGAATAAGTAGCAGATAAAACGTGTGCGCCAAAGCGCACACGTTTTCAAATCCAGCCCGCTGCTTTACCAATCCAGTAGCCCAGACCTAATAGCCAGCTTGTAAAAATACCGTACAAGATGACAGGACCAGCAATTGTAAAGATTTTACAGCCAATGCCGAATACCTGCCCTTCTTTTTTAAATTCTACAGCGGGAGCCGCTACGGAATTAGCAAATCCGGTAATCGGAACTAAAGCGCCGGCGCCTCCAAACTTGACGATAGAAGGATAGATATTTAAGCCGGTGAGAAGAACACTTAGAAATACAAGCGTCAAGGAGCAGAAACTTCCTGCTGTTTCTTTGTCCATGCCCATCTGCTTAGATGCAAAATTTAAAAGAACCTGCCCGACGACACAGATGATACCGCCGGTGATAAAGGCTTTGAGCATCTGTAAATATAAATTGTGGGTAGGGGTGATGGTCTTTACGTATTCTTCATATTCTTTTTCAAGATTTATTTTTTCTTTACTTTTGGGTTCTTTCATAGATTGTCACCTTCCTGAATCGTTTCGCTTAGTGTATGGATTTCAAAGAAATTTATGCAGATTGTAATAGAAATGTAACAGATATGATGCAAAAATGATGCAAGCCTCCTTTATAATTAATTTATGCAAATGATAAAAGAAATCTTGTTGTAGGAATAAAAAACCATTTTGTCATTCTTGTGTATTTATGGCAGGGATGTTAAAATGTATATCACAAATCAAATGATAAGTGCAGAGGAATGTTATGGTTAGTTTTTCCAGTTTTGAATTCTTGTTTCGCTTTTTACCGATTTTCTTAATATTGTATTTTGTAATTCCGAAGAAGTATAAAGAAACACTGCTCCTTTTAGGGAGCCTTGTTTTTTATGCTTTTGGGGAGCCTGTGTTTATTCTTGTGCTGATTGTGACTACAATTGTCAATTATAGTATAGGGATGCAGAGCTGGAAGCTGGGTGAGGGCTTTTCGCTGCATGAATGGCAGAAGAATAAACGGAAAAAATATATGATGCAGGCGGTTGCACTGGATGTAGCTGTGCTGGTAATCTTTAAGCTTTTAGCTGTGTTTGTGGATCATACACTGCTTCCTCTTGGAATTAGTTTTTATATTTTTAAAATGATTTCTTTTCAGATGGATATATGCAGGGGAGAGGTATGGAGCAAGCCTAGTTTCCGCCATGCTGCGACTTATTTTACTATGTTTCCTCAGGTGACATCCGGTCCCATAATGCGGTACCATGAAGGAGAATTTGAGCGCGAAAGATCCTTGAACCTTGAACAGTTCGAGGATGGGCTTAAATATTTCGTGGCAGGTCTTGGGATGAAGGTGCTTTTGGCAGACAGGCTTGCAATTTTGTGGAATGATCTTCAGATGATTGGGTTTCAAAGTATTTCCACGCCGCTTGCGTGGCTGGGGGCGTTTGCCTATTCTCTTAGACTGTATTTTGACTTTTGGGGCTATTCCTTAATGGCATCAGGGCTTATGGTGATGCTGGGGTTTGGCTTTATAGAAAATTTTCATCATCCCTATGCGTCAAAAAGTATTTCTGAGTTTTATAGAAGATGGCACATGACGCTGGGAAGTTGGTTTCGAGATTACGTATACGTCCCTCTTGGAGGAAGCCGCTGTGGGAAAAAAAAGCTGGTCTTCAATTTAGCTGTCGTATGGCTTCTGACGGGTTTCTGGCATGGCAATGGAGTGAATTATGTGATTTGGGGAGCTGTGCTGGGAATTTTAATCATATTTGAAAAAATGTTTTATGGAAAATTTTTGGGGAAAATACCTATTTTGGGAAATCTCTATGTTCTTGCGGTTATCCCTTTGACATGGGTTGTTTTTGCAATAACTGATTTAAGGCATTTGGGGATTTACTTTGGGCGCCTGTTTCCGTTTTTAGGGGGCGCCGGTCTGGCGGTAAATCCGCAGGATATTATTAAGTATATGCAGAATTACAGCATTTATTTTATCGTCGGTATTTTGCTGTGCATTCCGGCGGTACCGGATTTTATTGAAAAACATAAGAAAAATCCAATTATCATACTGCTTTATACCGTTCTGTTCTGGGGTTCGGTTTATTTCCTTGCCAGCAGTGCAGGAAATCCATTTATGTATTTAAATTTCTAAGACAGTAAAGCAGATTGTGGAAAGGTGTGGCTTTAAAATGGAATTTATTAAAAAATGCCCGTTTTTTTTGCTGCTGGTCAGCACAGGGCTTATTTTTACATTTATCGGGATTGCAGGCAGGATGAGCGTCTATGCGGATCAGGAGTATCATCCCTTGACAACTCCGGTTTTGGCGGTTATCTTTACCGGAATTAATGATGGGATTTACCCATGGCAGGTTTTTACCAAGGAGAGTGCCCAGGCAATGGCGCAGAATCATGGTTCTGAGGATTCCGTGAAAAACGAATTGGAAGGCGAGCAGGAAAAGGCGCCGGAAAATGACCAGATGGCAGATGCTTCGGATGCATTGCAAGAGGAGATGGATGTGCCTGCCGATATGCTTGCAGAAGAGGAAACTGACGCTTCGGATGTGCCTTTTGAAAAGATAGAGCCGGAAAGAGCAAGTACACAGGAAGAAATTCAAAATCATATTTCGGCAGATTTATACGGTGATGCAGGTGTTTTAAGAGCAGCGGAGTATGAATTTTCAACCGTTGATGAAAGCTATTTTGATGATGCCTTATTTATTGGAGATTCCCGCACGGTAGGCTTAAGAGACTATACAGATTTATCAGAGCACGCCGATTTTTACTGTGAGACTTCCCTTACCATTTATAAAGTCTTAGAGGATGATTTCGGAGGACAGGGGACGGTTGAAGAAGCGCTGGAAAACAATGAGTATGGTAAGATCTTTCTCATGGTGGGTATCAATGAGCTTGGCAGGGGAACTACGGAAGAGTATATGGCAGAATATACGAAAGTGGTGGAGCGGTTACAAGAGTTAGAGCCGAAAGCCAAGATTTTTGTTCAGGGTGTCATGCGTGTTTCAGGGGAAAAGAACAGTTCAGATCCTATTTTTAATAATAGCAACATTAATGCGAGAAACAATGCGATAGCGACGCTGGCGGATAATAAACAGATTTTTTATATTGATGTCAATGAAGTTGTCTGTGATGAAGAAGGGAATTTGATTAAAGATTATACCTTTGACCAAATCCATCTGCTAGGCGCATATTATGATTTGTGGAAACAGTTTCTCCTTACGCACGGTACGACTGACGATATACCCGAGGACGTGCCCCACAATGTAAATGGCGATACAATTAGCAGTGTGGGAGAAAATTAAATACAAAACGAATAAAAATCTTCAGATGAGAAAAACTAACCAAAAGTAATTCGTCTGGAGGTTTTTTTATGGAAACAACAGTTGGAGCAATTTTTGAGCAGGGGGAAAGAAGCATTAAAGTTCCCATACCTGTTTATATAAGAGCAAGTGCATCTGTGGCAGGAACCAAGGAAGGTCAGGGACCTTTTGGAGACTGCTTTGATGTGGTAGGAAAAGATGATAAATTTGGCTGTGAGACCTGGGAGGAGGCAGAGAGCACCTTGCAGAAGGAGGCGCTTACCCTTGCCATTGGAAAATCAGGGCTGAAAAATGAAGAAATTAAGTATCTATTCGCAGGCGATCTCTTGGGACAGTCTATTGCCAGCAGCTTTGGGCTGGGTGCTTTTCAGATTCCGTTGATTGGGATGTATGGCGCATGTTCTACCTGTGGGCTCTCTATGACAATGGCAACGGTGATGATTGCAGGAGGAATGGCAGAGCATGCGGCGTGCGTCACATCCAGCCATTTTGCCAGCGCCGAGAAAGAGTTCCGATTTCCCTTAGGATATGGAAACCAGCGCCCCCTTTCCGCTACATGGACAGTCACAGGAAGCGGAGCGTTCATCTTAAGCAGCGTAAAAAGCGATACGGACAGGGCAATGATTTCGGGGCTGACCATTGGAAAAATTGTAGATTTTGGTTTAAAGGATTCTATGAATATGGGGGCCTGCATGGCGCCTGCCGCATGTGATACCATTTATCATCATCTGACAGATTTTGGAAGGAGCCCATCCGATTACGATAAGATTATCACGGGAGATTTGGGAAGTGTAGGGCAGAAGGCGCTTTGGGATATGATGCGGGAAAAGGGAATGGATATATCCAAGGTGCATATGGACTGCGGAATGGAGATTTACGATCAGAGCCAGGATGCCCATGCAGGGGGAAGCGGATGCGGATGCAGTGCGGTTACGTTGTCGGCTTTTATTTTAAAGCAGCTTGAAGAAGGAAAGTGGAAGAGGGTGTTGTTTGTCCCTACAGGGGCGTTGTTGTCTAAGACAAGCTTTAATGAAGGGCAGAGTATACCGGGGATTGCACATGGAGTGGAATTGGTTGGGTGTAAGCAGTGAGTTAGCAAGGTGGTAAGTTAGCAGTCAGCGGCATTATAACTCGCTTTAGATTTTTTTGTTTACTATTTGTGAAATAGCATTTCGGGGCGGACTGATGGGGATAGGAAGAGATTGTTACTTTTTGACTTGCTGCCTGTGTTTTTGGCTTCGCAGTGGGAGGTACGTTCTGCGAATTTTATAGCCGTTTAGGGGAAATTATGATATATTAAAGGGGCAGGGAGTTGGTAAGAACGATTGAAAGGTAAGAGGAAATCTAAGGTGAAAAAAATCGTGAAGCGGATCCTTTTGGTTCTGTTGGTGGTGATTCTTTTGTTTGGTGGGTATGCGGCTTATGTTTTTGGGACTTATTATCGTCTGCCGGATAAGTTGACTTTGGAGGTTAAGAGAAATGGTGCGAATTCATATTTTGATGAGGACTTTTCTCTGGTGCCGGGGGAGGCGTATTTTATTATGACTTATAACATTGGCTTTGGGGCGTATCGTAAGGATTATAGTTTCTTTATGGACGGCGGTAAGTCTTCATGGGGAAAGGACGAGGAAAGTGTCATAGCTGGGATATGCGGAATGGGAGAGATCATTAATGATGTGAATCCTGACTTTGTCCTGCTGCAGGAGGTAGATTTGGACGGCACACGTTCTTATCATGTGGATCAGTTAGCACTGTTGAATCAATTTATGAAAGGGTATTATTATGATTTTGCGCAGGATTATGATTCGCCTTTTCTGTTTTTTCCTCCTTGGGAGCCGCACGGGGCTAACAAGAGTGCATTGGTGACTTATTCCAGAGAAGAGATATCGGATGCTATGCGCAGGAGTCTTCCCATCTCCGAATCGGTGAGCAAGCTGGTGGATTTGGACAGGTGCTATTCAATTTCTCGTATCCCTACTGAGAATGGAAGATATTTATGTCTTTATAACGTACATACATCAGCATACGGAGGGAGCGACGAAATCAGGCAGGCACAGCTTGCAACTTTGTATGAGGATATGGTGTTTGATTATAAAAAAGGAAATTATGTAATTTGTGGAGGAGATTTTAATCATAATCTGAGGGAGGGGCAGCAGGAGAATGCGCCTGAGTGGGCGTATCCGTTTCCGAGGGAGAGTCTGCCAGAAGGATTTCACATGGGTATTGACAGCGCAAAGGATGAAGAGGATGTTGTTCATAATACTTGCCGTAGCGCCGAGACGCCCTATGATGAGGACACCACTTATACGGTCACGCTGGATGGGTTTATCGTCTCTAATAATGTGGATGTCAATTATTACCAGCATATGGATTGGGGATATGAACTGTCAGACCATGATCCCGTGCTGATGCAGTTCATATTGGAATAAAGGAATATAAATGCGTGTAAAAGGTCATACTAGCCTGTAAGATAATGTTAGGTAAGGAGACCGGGATGGCAAATGCAGTTTTATATTTAAAAGCAGAACAAAATGCGGAGGTGATGGAAGCACATGTATGTGTGAAAGATATTGCCTCCGTTTATTGTGCAGATAAAGCAATCTGCGCAAAGGCAAAATCTTTAAAAGTTCATCAGTTTCATGAAAAGGAAAAAAAGCGTCAGGTCATAAGCATACTTAAAGTGATTGAGCTGATTGAAAGTGAGTGCCCCAGTGTTTCGGTGGAAAATATAGGTGAAAATGCAACCTTAATTGAACTTATAAATGTGAACAGGCATAAAGGACCGCTCCAGTGGCTAAAAATGATCTTTGTTGCGGCTATCAGCTTTTTTGGAACAGGTTTTACCATTATGGCGTTTCATAATGACATCAGTATCAATAAAATATTTTCCCGAATATATGAGCTGATTATGGGCTATCCTGCCGACGGATATAGTATTTTGGAGGTTTCCTACTCCATTGGTCTTGCAGTGGGCATTATTCTGTTCTTTAACCACATAGGAGGCAGAAGGATTACAAAAGATCCAACGCCTATAGAGGTGGAGATGCGAATTTATGAGACGGATGTAAATAAAGCACTGATAGAAACTGCGGACAGGGAGGGGAAGACAATTGATGTTTCTTAAACAGGTTTTTTTAGGAATCTGCGGGCTTAGTTTCGGATTGCTGGCTTCTGCCGGCGTCTTTACCGTTCTGGTGTCGGTGGGGCTTATTCCAAGGTTTGCAGGAAAGATGCATGTGGCGAAAAAGGTGTTTGTCTTGGAGGAGGCTGTGGTGCTGGGAACCATCGTGGGAGGGCTTTTCAGCGTGTTTTCTGAATATGCAGGGATTGGCAGTTTTGTTCTGTCCAGACAGGTGTTCGGAGAGGAGACCGTGCTTATCTGGAAATGGATCAGTAATATTTTCTTTAGCATATGGGGGATATTTGCAGGTATGTTCGTTGGATGTCTTGCTCTTGCCATTGCGGAGATGCTCAATTCTATTCCTATTTTCTCAAGGAGAATTGGCTTTCGACATGGGCTTGGCGTGGCGATTACTGCTGCCGCATTGGGGAAAATGACCGGGAGCCTTATCTACTTTTCACAGGGAATTTTTCTGTCAGGGCGATAGGGGGATTGAAAAAAAATCCAAAGCCTATTACAATAGATACGGATGGAGGAATGCACATGCGGAAGATGGAGTTTAAGATGGAACGTCCCGGACTTTTAGAGGAAGGGGATGAGATTACAGTGACGGAAGGTGTGCTTCCCAGCAATTATTATTATACAATCGACCCAGCTCTTGCCATGTCAGGAAATTTCCCCTTTAGAGAACGGATGCTTGCCAGAAAAGGAAAGGTAATAAGCATCATAGAAAATGAAAGGGGATTTTATGTGACGGCTGCGTTTGAGGAAGATTAGAGGAGGAAGTTATGTTAACTAAAGTTTCAACAACGAAAGCGCCTGCAGCCATAGGACCTTATTCCCAGGGAATCATTGCAAACGGTTTTTTGTTTGCATCGGGGCAGATTCCTATTATACCCGAGAATGGGGATATTGCGAAGGGGGATATCAGTGTACAGGCAAAGCAGGTCATGGAGAATGTAGGGGAAATCTTAAGAGAAGCTGGTACCAATTTTGAAAATGTGGTAAAAACAACCTGTTTTCTTGCTCAGATGGAGGATTTTTCTGCTTTTAACAGCGTTTATGAGCAGTATTTTACAGGAAAACCTGCCAGAAGCTGTGTCGCAGTAAAGGAGCTTCCTAAGAGTGTGCTCTGCGAAGTGGAAGTGATCGCGGTAGTGAAATAAATGAAAGAAAAAAAGAAGAATATCATATTGATTGGAATGCCTGGATCGGGAAAAAGCACGGTAGGCGTAGTCCTTGCAAAAAAGCTGGGACGGCGTTTTGTTGATTGTGATCTAGTCATTCAAGAGAAGTGCCAGAAACTGCTGCACCAGTTGATTGAAGAGAGAGGTGAAGCAGGTTTTGTCATGCTTGAAAATGAGATAAATGCATCTATTGAAACCAAGTGCGCTGTGATTGCAACGGGTGGAAGCGCTGTTTATGGTGCGGAAGCAATGGAGCATTTTAAGAAAATAGGACAGATTGTGTATCTGGAACTTGCTTTTGAGGAATTGAAAGAGCGTTTGGGGGATCTCAACGAGAGAGGCGTCGTCCTAAAAAAAGGGATGACCTTGCGGGAGCTTTATGCAGAGAGGGTCCCCTTGTACGAGAGATATGCGGATACCGTGGTGGCATGTACAGGCAGGGAAATCAGGGATGTGATGGAAGAAATTGTAGAAAGAGTTAAGGAATGAGTATACAAATGAAAAAAAAATCTATGACGAGCAGTCTTTTACTGCTTCTGGCAGCCACAATCTGGGGAGTGGCTTTTGTGGCGCAGAGTGTAGGTATGGACTATATGGGACCTTTGTCTTTTAACGGAGCAAGGTTCCTTTTAGGTGGTACAGTGCTATTGCCGTTGGTCCTTGTACGTAGGAAAAAGGATAAGGACAAAAAGATTCCCCGGGTGGGGGCGGCAGTTACATTTAAGGGCGGTATCTGTTGTGGGATAGCGCTTGGTGTGGCATCTTTGAGCCAGCAGATTGGAATCCAGTATACGAC
Organism: Lachnospiraceae bacterium; assembly: GCA_011959285.1. Lineage (GTDB taxonomy): Bacteria > Bacillota > Clostridia > Lachnospirales > Lachnospiraceae > Suilimivivens. The sequence goes on from BLLW01000020.1 coordinate 21,246, forward strand.
GGTAGGAAAAGCAGGATTTATTACCACGCTTTATATTATCATTGTGCCGGTAATGGGGATCTTTTTAAAGAAAAGGGTATCTGGAAAGGTGTGGTTTGGTGCAGTGATTGCAGCAATTGGAATGTACCTTTTATGTGTGAATGAGAAGTTGGCGCTTGGCAGAGGAGATGCCTATGTATTTGTATGCGCCATTTTGTTTGCCATACACATACTTATAATCGATTATTTTTCACCCAAGGCAGATGGTGTGGAGCTTTCCTGCATTCAGTTTTTTGTGGCGGGAATGGTGAGCGGTGTACTGGCATTAATCTTTGAAAAGCCAGAGATCAGCAGCTTTATAAACGGAATTGTACCTCTTGCCTATGCGGGAATTATGTCATGTGGTGTGGCATATACCCTGCAGATTATTGGACAGAAGGACTTAGACCCTACGGTTGCTTCTTTGATTCTATCCATGGAATCAGTGGTTTCAATGTTGGCGGGATGGGTCATTCTGGGGCAGGCGTTGAGCAGAAAAGAATTGCTTGGTTGTGCATTAGTGTTTGGCGCAGTTATTTTAGTGCAGCTGCCAGATAAAAAAAGAATAGGAGGCAAAGCGCAGTCGGGAGAGACTGCAGGAGGCAGTTGATGTAGCTGGGTATTGCAGAATGGAGGAGAAGATGTATCAAAAATTAAAGGAATATCATGTAGATGGGCAGAAAGTCTATTTCCAGTATGAAGGCAGTTCAAAGGGAGAGGAACCCTGCGTGGAGGTAATTGCAGATAACATTTTTAATGTATTTATTGACTATACCGGTATGGGGCATTGTACCAGAGCCATTGAAGGGGAACTTGGAAGGCGGCTGAATTGTGGAAAGATTTCAGAAAATGGAAAACTGGAAAGTGTGTCATGGGAGGAATCTGGTGTTGTCATTAGAACAAAGTTTTTGACTGTAGTAGTCGGCGATAACTTTGATGTGGATTTTTATAATCAGGAGGGAATGCCTTTAAGCCTGGCCTATAGAGGCGAAAGAAAAAGAAATGATGCGCCCAGCCAAGCTGAGTTACAGCTTTTGGCAAAGGAAGGACATGAAGCATCGGGAAGGTCAGGTGCAGATTATCAGGTGCAGGAAATAAGGAGCTTTGACCCGAAGGATTGTGTTTACGGTCTTGGGGATAAGACGGGTGTCCTGAATAAAAGATTTTATGAATATGAAATGTGGAATTCAGATATACCGGATCCCCATGAGGACAATTTCAAGTCATTATATAAAAGTATTCCTTTTATGCTTGTATCAAAGGAAAAAGGCGCTTACGGTATTTTCTTTGACAATCATAACAAAACATACTTTGACCTTGGAAAAGAATCTGATGCATATTATGTGTTTGGCGCGGATGCAGGAAATCTGGATTATTACTTTATAGGGGGGGAATGCCTTAAGGAGGTGATATCCGGTTACACTTGGCTGACCGGAAGGGCGCCTATGCAGCAACTCTGGACCTTAGGATTTCATCAGTCCAGGTGGGGGTATGAGTCGGAGGATGAGATCCGTAGCATTGCTGCTGGGATGATGAAGTATGACCTTCCCTGCGACTGTATACATTTTGACATTGATTATATGGATCATTATAAGGTGTTCACGTGGAATAAAGAAACTTATGAAGATGGTGCAAAAGTGATTGCAGATTTCAAAGAGGTGGGAATCAAGGCAGTTACCATCATTGATCCCGGTGTAAAGGTGGAAAAGGACTATTATGTTTATGAGGAAGGTGTCAGGAATGGATATTTTGCCAAGACGCCGGAAGGGGAGGTTTACGTTAACGAGGTATGGCCGGGAGATGCTGTGTACCCTGACTTCGGTAAGCCCGAAGTGCGCAGATGGTGGGGAGAAAAACAAAAGTTTCTGATTGACATGGGCGTTTCAGGCGTGTGGAATGACATGAATGAACCGGCAAGCTTCAGAGGTCCTTTACCGGATGATGTGGTCTTTACGGACGAAGATGTACAGGCAACACATGCGCAGGTACACAACATCTACGGTCATAATATGGCAAAGGCAACTTATGAGGGATGGAAGGAACTAACAGGCAAGCGTCCTTTTGTGATTACCAGAGCATGCTACAGCGGTTCCCAGAAATACACCACCGGATGGACCGGTGATAATCACAGCATTTGGTCCCATATTAGAATGGCGATTCCTCAGATGTGCAATTTGGGTATGTCAGGCATGAACTTTATTGGAACGGACGTGGGAGGTTTTGGCAGTGACTGCACGCCAGAGTTGTTTGCAAGATGGATTCAGTTAGGATGCTTTTCTCCGCTTTTCAGGGATCATTGCGCAAAGGGCTGCAGAGGGCAGGAACCGTGGCAGTTTGGAGAGGAAGTGCTTTCCATTAGCAGGAAGTATCTGAACCTTCGCTATGAACTGCTTCCTTATCTCTATGATTTGATGCATGAATGTGAAGTTACTGGCATTCCAATGATGCGCCCGCTGGTTTTGGAATATGAAGGGGATGAAAATGTAAAAAACAGAAACGATGAATTTATGCTGGGTGATAGAATGCTCATTGCGCCGGTAGTGGAACAAGGAGCAAGAGAAAAGCTGGTTTATCTGCCGGAAGGCGTTTGGTATGATTACTGGACCGGAGAAAAGAAAGAAGGGAAAAACTTTTTTGTAAGGACGGCTCCGCTGGACTTGTGTCCTATTTATGTAAAGGAGGGTGCAGTGATTCCCAAATACCCAGTGAGAACCCACGTGGGAGAGGATAAGGATGCACTTCTGATTTTAGAGGCGTACCCTGGCGAAGGGACCTATTGGCATTATCAGGATAACGGAGAGGATTTTGCATACCGGAAGGGAGCCTTTAATGAATATCAGATCAGAAGCAAAGATGGACGGGTGGAAGTTGAAAAAATACATGAAGGCTATCGTCCGTATGTGCGGATGGAGGTTAAGACAAGGAAAATGATATGGCCAAGGTAATCTATCTTCATCACAGCGGTTTTGCAGTGGAATTGGATCGATATGTGCTTGTCTTCGATGCTTGTGTGCTGGATATTTATACACCGCCTGCGGAGAAACAACTGATTGTATTTGCCAGTCATAAGCATCAGGATCATTTTCAGATGAAAACTTTGCAGTGGGCAGAATATATTTCAAAAAGCACACGCTATTTTTTAGGAAGCGATATTAAACTGAATGAAAAGTATTTAGAGCGCAAAGGCATGGAGCCAAGTATTTTGCAAAGAATGGTGAGGATGAGAGGCGGCACCGTATATGAGTGCGTAAAAGAGAATTTTAAGATTGAAACTTTCCGCTCTACGGATCAGGGGGTTGCTTTTCTCGTGAACATAGAAGGCATTTCCATTTTCCATGCTGGAGATTTGAACCATTGGTATTGGGAAGAAGAATCAGAGTCGTGGAACAGACAGATGGAGAGCGCATACCGAAAGGAAATAGACCGGATGGCGGGCAAAGCGTTTGATATTGCATTCGTGGTGTTGGACCCAAGGCTTGGTGCGGGCTGTTTTTTGGGTATGGATTACTTTTTACAAAAGGTGCCTGCAAAAAAAATATTTCCTATGCATATGTGGGACGATTATGAAGTAATTGGCAGATATAAGAAGACTTGCATGGGAAAGCAATATGCAGGCAAAATCATGGATGTTTCCGAAATAAGCAGAGAATTTCTCATATAGGTATAATACCACAGCGGAAGGATATACAGTATAGCCGACGAAAAAATGCACATAATAATTCATGAAAACAACTCTGGCAGTAAAGCTGTCATGAATATGGAGGACAATGATGGATTATTTTAATGCATTCTGGGTAGGAGGTCTTATTTGTGCCCTCGTTCAGATTTTAATGGAAAAGACAAAAATGATGCCCGGCAGAATTATGGTGCTGCTGGTCTGTCTGGGAGCTGTGATTGGGGTGTTCGGCTGGTATCAGCCATTTGTGGAGTTTGCAGGCGCAGGGGCATCGGTTCCGCTCCTTGGATTTGGAAATGTATTAATGAAAGGCGTCAAGGAGGCGGTTGACCAGGAAGGATTTATGGGATTGTTTTCCGGAGGCTTCAAGGCAGGAGCAGTGGGGACGGCGGCAGCGCTGATTTTCGGGTATTTGGCGAGCCTTGTATTTAATCCTAAGATGAAGAAGTAGGGGCTGTAGACAGGTCACGGCGTATGATATCGCTTCAAGTCTCTTCTCAAAATCGGATTTCACTAACAGAATGTGTGTATGTGCTTCAATGCGGACGGGACGCAACATTCTGTAAGTGAAATTGCCGATTTTTCGTAGAGACTTGAAACGATATCATACGCCGTGACCTGTCTACAGCCCGTCTCTGTTCCCACGCTGTATGCAGCCTGCCGCCAACCATACGCCGCCGCTGTCCTACGCACCAGGGCTGAGCGTTGCTGCCACAAATTCCGTCGGCTCCGACCAAGAAGCCTTTCGCTAAGACAAAACAACCCCTCCCCATTTCCGCCCCCGGTCTTCCGCTTATCAAAAACATCCTTCAAAGACAACCCCATTGTTTCTTCCCCCTACATGCGCTATACTATAAGGAAGAAAAGGAGAGTGCATACAATGACAGCGATGATAGAAGAACGGTTATGTAATTTAAGAAAGAGCATGCAGAGAACTGCGATAAACTGCTATTTAATTCCCACATCGGATTATCACGACAGTGAATATGTCAGCAGTTTTTTTATGGTGAGGAAATATTTTAGCGGTTTTACCGGTTCGGCGGGAACTCTGGTGGTGACGGAGGAGGAAGCGGCTCTTTTTACGGATGGAAGGTATTTTATTCAGGCGGCAAAGGAGCTTGCAGGTACGGAAATAAAGCTTATGAAGATGGGGGAGGCAGGTGTGCCTACCATTCCTCAGTATCTTGAAAGGGTGTTGAAGGAGGAAGAAAACTTAGGGTTTGACGGCAGAGTAGTGAAAGCGGATGATGCGGATGTTTATGAGGAAATTTTGAGTAAAAAGCATGGAAAAATCATATGGGACAAGGATCTGGCGAAGGAGATATGGCAGGATCGCCCAGCTCTGATACATCATCCTGTATCTGTTTTGGAAGAGTGTTATAGCGGAGAGAGTGCCTTAAGTAAAATAGGGCGGGTGCGGGACAAGATGAAAGAGGAAGGAGCGGATGTGCATATTCTTACCTCTTTGGATGATATCGCATGGCTTTTGAATGTCAGAGGAAATGATGTGGAGAGTTGTCCAGTGGTGCTTTCGTATGTAGTAGTTACGATGGGGCAAGTACTGCTTTTCGCAAAGGAGGTATCTGATAAAGGACATGAAGGCGGAGAGGAAATCTGGACAGAGGAGCTTTGCCGGTATCTTGAGGAAAATGGCGTAACGCTTTGTTTTTATGAGGATTTCTATGATTATATTGCACAGATTCATGAGAAGAAGGTATTGCTTTGCAAAGGGCGTGCAAGCTGCAGGCTAATGAAAGGGCTTTCTGGGGATGTGACTGTGATTGACAGACCCAATCCTACAACGCTGATGAAAGCAGTCAAAAATCAGACGGAGATGGAGAATTTGAGAAAATCCCATTTGTGGGATGGCGTGGCAGTTACGCACTTTATGTATTGGCTGAAAAAGAATGTGGGGAGGATTCCCATGACAGAGGTGAGCGCAGCTGCGTATCTGGAAGAGCTGCGTAAGAAGGTTGCGCACTTTGTGGAGCCAAGTTTCGCAACCATCTGTGCATACGGTGCGAATGCGGCGCTTGCACATTACAGTGCCAAGGAAGAGGCATGTGAGAAAATCCGACCAGAAGGGATGTTGCTGGTGGACAGCGGAGGACATTATCTGGAGGGGTCTACAGATATTACAAGAACTTTTGTGTTAGGAGAAGTCACTAAGGAAATAAAGGAACATTTTACGCTGGTGCTCCGGGCGTTATTGAACCTTAAAAACAGCAAGTTTCTCCATGGATGCAGGGGCATTAATCTGGATGTTTTAGCAAGGCAGGTGCTTTGGGAAAGAGGGCTTGACTATAAACATGGAACCGGTCATGGGGTTGGCTATCTGCTCAGCGTGCATGAGGGTCCTAACAGCTTTAGGTGGAAGCTGCTTCCTGACTATCAGGATAATGCAGTTTTAGAGGAAGGGATGGTTACCACTGATGAACCCGGTATTTATATAGAAGGAAGCCACGGAATCAGATTGGAAAATGAGCTCCTTTGTAGAAAAGGGGAGGCAAATGAGTATGGACAGTTTTTATATTTTGAGGATCTGACCTGTGTACCGTTTGATATTGACGGAGTGGAGCTCTCTCTTCTTACTGAGACTGACAGGGTACGGCTTAATGCTTACCACAAAGAGGTATTTGAAAAATTGGAACCTTATTTTGAGGGAGAAGAACTTGACTGGCTTAAGGAGGTCACAAGGGAGATTTAAAGGCGGGAAAGGGCAAGCAATGATACCAGAGATTAATACGGACGAACAGTCAATTTTAAAAAATATCACCTGTTTTGCATTGGATATGGATGGAACGATTTACTTGGGAAATCGATGGATAGATGGCGCAAGGGAATTTTTAGAGGCGGTGGAGAAAGCGGGAAAACAGTATGTTTTCCTCACAAACAATTCTTCTAAGAATCCTCAGGCGTATGTTGAAAAGTTGGGAAGAATGGGACTTGATGTGGATGTGTCGAGGATCGTGACATCTGGGCAGGCAACAATCGCCTATCTGAAAAGAGAATTTCCGGGAAGAAAGGTCTATCTGTTGGGCAATGAACTGTTAAAAGAGCAGTTCTCGCAGGAAGGGATTCTCCTTGATGAAGAAATGCCAGAAGTGGTAGTGGTGGGGTTCGACACCACCCTTACTTATGTCAAAATGTGCAGGGTGTGCGATTTGGTAAGGGAGGGACTCCCTTATATTTCCACACATCCAGACTACAATTGCCCTACGGAGAAGGGATTTATTCCTGATGCAGGGGCGATACATGCGTTTATTCATGCGTCGGCGTTTCGATATCCGGATCATATCGTTGGGAAACCGAATGGGGATATCATGGATTATCTGGCGGTAAGAGAAGGGGTATCGAAAAAAGAGACCGCCATGGTAGGCGATCGTCTCTATACAGATGTAGCCGCCGGCGTCAATAACGGTTATACAGGTATTCTTGTATTGAGCGGAGAAGCTGGAATGAAAGATGTGGAGACCTCAGAAACCATACCACATCTGATTTTTTCGTCTGTCGGTGAGATGATTCCATTTCTGTAGATTTGCAAACACATACAAATTAAATTTGGATATAATAAATGAATTGAAGAGGAGAATGGAAAGGCTGATATGGGTTTACAGTTTTATTTTGGAGGTTCGGGCGCTGGCAAGAGCAGGCGGCTGCATGAGGATATTACCGCATGGGCGGGACGGGAGCCGTCCCGTGATTTTTTATTTCTGGTACCGGATCAATTCACCATGCAGACCCAGGTGGATTTGGTGGAGGCAAGCAGCAGCGGCGGTATTATGAATATTGATGTGCTTAGCTTTGGACGCCTGGCGCACCGCATTTTTGAGGAGACTGGATATGGAAGTAAGCCCGTTCTGGATGATACAGGAAAAAGTCTCGTACTCCGCAAAACAGCAGCATCTCTAAAGGACGAGATGCCTGTCATCGGGAAGAACTTAAATAAGATAGGATATATCCATGAGGTGAAATCCGCCATCTCGGAATTTATGCAGTATGGCATCAGCAGCACACAAGTGGGAGAACTGGCGGAATATGCAAAGGGAAGGGGAGCTCTTTACTGCAAGCTGAAGGACCTTGAAGTCATATACAGAGGATTTACAGATTACATACAGAATCGTTTCATCACAACGGAAGAAACATTGGAACTGTTGACGAGGGCGGTGGAAAAATCAAAGCTGATTTCAGGAAGCGTTATTGTGTTCGACGGTTTTACAGGTTTTACGCCTATCCAATATCGTTTGATACAGGAACTTTTGACATTGACCGAAAGAGTTATTATTTCAATAACGATTGATATATCTGAGAATCCATTCAGAATAGGCGGCGAACAGGAACTGTTTTACCTAAGTAAGAAGACGGTTTGTGATTTGTGCCGCCTGGCGGAGAGAGAACAGATTAAAAGAACGAATGATATTTATATTGAGAACGGTCCCTCTGCAAGGTTTAAAGATAATAAGGAACTGGCACATTTGGAACAGAATCTCTTTCGATATCCGTTGCAGCCTTATGGGGAAGAGCAATGTCAAAATATTTATCTTGCGGAAGCTGTCAATCCAGCAGATGAAGTGAGAAAGGTCAGTATTTGCATTAAGAAGCTGGTACTTGAGGAAGGATATTGCTACAGGGACATCGCAGTGGTCGCAGGTGATCTGGAAACCTATGCAGACTATTTTGAGAGGGAAGCTTTTGTTTATGATATACCGGTGTTTCTGGACCGGACAAGAGGGATTTTGCTCAATCCGTTTATCGAATATATCAGGAGCGCACTTAAAATTGTGCTCTTTGATTTCTCTTATGAGACGATTTTTCATTTTCTGCGGTGCGGACTGGTCGATTTTACGCCTGATGAAATTGATCGGCTTGAGAATTACGTACTCGCCCGGGGAATTAAGGGTAAGAAAAAGTGGAGCCAGGCGTTTGTAAGAAAAATGGATACACGGGAGCAGGGAAAGGAAGATGAGCAGATTCTTTTGTTAGAAGAGCTCAACAAGACCAGAGAGCGGTTCATGATTCAGATTACGCCGCTTCTCCAAAAGAAGGAGAATGCGGGTGAAATGGTAAGGATGCTCTATGATTTTATTGTGGCAGGGCGGGCACAGGAAAAGCTGGCAGGATATGAGCAGTATTTTAAAGATCGTGGAGAACAGGAACGTGCCCGGGAGTATGCGCAGATTTATCGATTGGTGATGGAGCTTTTAGAGCAAATCGTCGGACTCTTAGAAGGAGAGCCTATGAGTCTTAAAGAATTTGCAGATATTTTGGATGCTGGATTTGCAGAAATTGAGGTGGGCATTATTCCAGGAAGTGTGGACAGAGTTGTGGTCGGCGACATGGAGCGAAGTCGTCTTAAACAGGTAAAGGTATTATTCTTCTTAGGGGTCAATGACGGAAATATTCCAAAGAGTGGCACAAAGGGAGGAATTATTTCTGATATAGACCGGGAATTCCTTCAGCATTCAGGGTTTGAACTGGCGCCTACGCCGAGACAGCAGATGTACATTCAAAGATTGTATCTCTACCTAAATATGACAAAGCCTTCCGGAAGGCTTTACTTATCTTTCAGCCGGATGAATAGCCAGGGAAAGAGTATCCGTCCGTCATACCTTGTAGATATGATCAAAAAGCTTTATCCACAGTTGGAAACAGAAAGGGTAAGCACTGAACAAGCTTCTTTTGAGCAGATGATAGGAAAAAAGGATGGTCTTAAGTATCTTTCAGAGGGGCTTAGGGATTACGCGGCGGGTAGAAAAGGACATTTAGAGGAAGAGGAACTGAGCATTTTGCATCATCTTTATGAGGAGGATGAAAGCTACAGTAATTATGTGCAGAAGTTGGAGGATGCAGCGTTTGCGGAGTATGTGCATAAGCCCCTTGCTAAGGCGGTTGCCAAGGCTTTATACGGCAGCATGCTGGAAAACAGTGTGAGCCGTCTAGAAAAGTATGCCGCATGTGCTTATTCACATTTCCTGCAATATGGTCTTATGTTGAAGGAACGGGAAGAATTCAGCTTTGAACAGGCAGATTTAGGAAATATATTCCACGGTGTGCTGGAATTGTTTGCAGGAAAACTTGCAGAAAATAATTTGACATGGTTTGATTTTTCTGAGGAGGAAGGCGACAGGCTTCTTAAGGAGGCATTGGAAGCTTGTACCATGAGCTATGGGGAGACGGTTTTATACAGCAGCGCACGTTATGAATATATGGTTGAACGGATGTACAGGATTTTAAAGAGGACCATACGGACGCTGAAAGCACAGCTGAAGGAAGGCGAATTTGTGCCGGATTCTTTTGAAATGTCTTTTTCCAAGGTGGAGTCTTTGGAGGCGGTGAACATTTCCTTATCTGAAGCAGAAAGGATGAAGCTGCGGGGAAGAATTGACAGGATTGATACCTGTGAAGATGAAAGCCATGTTTATGTGAAGGTGATCGACTATAAGTCTGGGAGCAGAAAGTTTGATCTTGCGGCGCTTTATTATGGTCTGCAACTGCAGCTGGTGGTTTATATGAATGTTGCCGCCGAGATAACCGGAAGGAAGCATCCGGACAAAGAAATTGTTCCGGCAGCCCTCCTGTATTATCATGTAAGCGATCCGATGATTAAAGAAGAAGGAGAGCTTGAAGTGGAGGATATCAATAAGGAGATTCTGAAACAGCTTCGCACCACCGGAATCGTCAGCGAGGATGAAAAAGTGGTGCGTCTTCTGGACAAAAATTTTACCGAAAAGTCGACGGTGGTTCCAGTGGAGCGGAAGAAGGACGGGAGCTTTTCTATGCGATCTAGTACCATAGCCAGAGAAGATTATGATACAGTTTCAAGGTTTGTGAATCACAAAATTAGGCAGTTCGGCAGGCAGATTCTTGACGGGAACATAGCGGTAAATCCCTGTGAACAAGGGGGAAAACAATCTTGTACATATTGCGTTTATAAGGGGGTATGTGATTTTGAAGAAAAAGTACAGGGATATCAGACCCGCATTCTTGCCGGGTTTCCGGAGGAGGAACTAATACAGAAAATGCAGGAAGAATTGCAGGAAGAAAATGGATTCCTGCAATCTGAATAAAGAGAGTAGCACACAAAAAGAAAAGCAGATGTTTTTATGGCTGACGGAAAGAGCATAAAGCGTAGGAAAGCACGCGGTTAGGAGTGGGGGATGACAGTGAAATTTACGTCTGAACAGCAAAAGGTCATTGATTTAAGGAAAAGAAATATTTTGGTATCTGCGGCGGCAGGATCCGGAAAGACGGCGGTTCTGGTGGAGCGTATCATTGGATTGATTACCGATAAGGTTCATCCTGTGGATGTGGATCGACTTTTGGTGGTGACTTTTACGAATGCGGCAGCGTCGGAGATGCGTGAGCGGATTTCCCAGGCAATCAATAAAAGATTGGAACAGGAGCCGGAGGATATACATCTGCAAAAGCAGGCATCTCTTTTGCACAATGCGCAGATTACTACAATTGATAGTTTTTGTCTTTTTCTAATTAGAAATAATTTTAACGATATAGGGCTTGACCCGGGCTTTCGAGTTGCCGATGAAGGGGAATTGCGGCTCATTAAGCAGGACGTGATGACTGCGCTTTTAGAGGAAAAGTATCAGGAGAAAGAACAAGTATTTACAGACTGTGTAGAATATTTTACAGGTGGGAGCAATGATAAACTTTTAGAGGAATATATTGGAAAGCTATATGAGTTTTCTATGAGCTATCCATGGCCGGAAGAGTGGATTTATGGATGTATGGGTGATTATAAAATATCAGATGTTACTGAATTGGAAGGTACTATGTGGTGCCAATATCTGGTTACTCATATTCAGACGATAATTGGTGAATGCGAAAGCCATATAGAAGAAGCGATACATGTTGCAGAGAGACCGGACGGACCCTATATGTATGGGGAAATGCTTGAAAAAGAGCGAGAGATGCTGGACAGAATTTTGGGACTTGCAAGTTTTCAGGCATATTATGAAGCCTTTGGGAAAATTTCCTTTGGCAGGCTTTCAACCAAAAAAGATGATTCGGTAAATCCGGCATGTAGGGAAAGGGTAAAAAATCTTAGGGTAAAAATTAAAAAGCAGTTAGAGACGGTAAGAAACTCTCTGCTTTCGCTTTCTCCCGAACAGGTAGTGGACAGAATGAAAAAGGCGGCACCTCATGTAGAAGAGCTCTTGTTGTTGGTGTTATCTTATAAGGTAAAACTGGATGAAAGGAAAAGGCGGGACAATATCATAGATTTCCATGATATGGAGCATTTCGCGCTGAATATCCTTCTGAACAAAACAGAGGATGGCAACTGTACGCCTTCTGCAGCGGCATTGGAATACCGAGAGTTCTTCGAAGAAATACTGATTGACGAGTATCAGGACAGCAACTTGGTGCAAGAGCTGCTGTTAAAAAGTATTTCAGGGGAGGAGGACGGAAAGTTCAATCGTTTTATGGTTGGTGATGTGAAACAGAGTATTTATCGATTTCGCTTGGCTCGCCCTGAACTTTTTATGGAAAAATACGCTTGTTATTCTAAAGAGGATGACATGTGCCAGAGAATCGATCTCCACAAAAATTTTCGAAGCCGCCCCCAGGTGCTTGATAGTGTGAACAACTTGTTTAAACGGATTATGGGAAAAACACTGGGAGGGGTGGAATATGATGAAGAAGCGGCGCTTTATCCCGGCGCTTCATACATGGATGTAGAAGAAAAAGAGGAGATTTCGTCTTTTGATACAGAGTATCTGATTATTGGAAAAAATCAGGAGGCAACTTTTTCTGCAAGGGCACAGGAGGCATCTGTTATTGCAGGAAGAATCAGAGAGATGCACCGGACATTTCAAGTGACAGATAAGGAGACAGGTACGCTCCGTCCTGTCAGATACAGCGATATGGTTATTTTGCTGAGGACCACCGCAGGGTGGGCAGATGAATTCAGAAGCGTATTGGAGCAGGAAGGGATTCCTGCTTATGTGGCTTTGCGTACAGGGTATTTCCAGGCAGTAGAGATAAAGGCATTGATGCAGTATCTGAATGTGATTGACAATCCGCTACAGGATATTCCTCTCTATGGTGCGCTAAAATCGTTTTTCGGCGGATTTACAGAAGAGGAAATCAGTCAGATCAGAGCGGAAAATAAGAATGTACCACTATATGATCTTTTAATCTCTTATGAAGGCGCCTTAAGTGAAAAAATACATTCTTTTTTGGATCATCTTACTGACTATAGAAGAAAGACGACCTACACCCCTATTCACAAGTTGATACAGGAAATCCTAGGGGATACAGGATACTTGGATTATGTGACGGCGCGACCTGGAGGGGAACAACGCAGAGCCAATGTAGAAATGCTTTTAATCAGGGCATCAACATTTGAAAACACCAGTTATCATGGACTTTTTCATTTTCTGCGCTATGTTGAACAGCTCGAGAAGTATGAGGTTGACTATGGGGAAGCGGATATTCTGGATGAAAATGCAGATGTGGTTCGCATTATGAGTATTCATAAGAGCAAAGGGTTGGAATTTCCTGTCTGCTTTGTGGCAGGGCTTAGCAAAAAATTTAATATGCAGGATATCAGTGGAAGACTGATTGCAGATGTGGACATGGGAATTGGTGTGGACTATATTGATAGCAGCCTGCGCCTTCAAAGCCATACCTTAAAGAAAAATGTTGTGGCGCTGAAAATGAAAATAGATGCGTTGGGCGAGGAGATGCGTGTGCTTTATGTTGCTATGACAAGAGCAAAAGAGAAGCTGATTCTCACAGCAATGGTGTCAGATCTTGATAAGTTTCGGGAGGATATGGAAAGGGAAAGAGAATTTCAGACAAGTGTAATAGGGAAGGCGCCCTTCTCAGATTTATCCAGAGCAGGGTGTTATCTGGACTTTATTTTTCCGTGCCTTACAAATCCGGAGTTCATTAGTCCGGAGGATTTGTTCATGAAGGATGTAAGAGAAATCACACGGCAGAGTGACCGCAGGAGACAATTTCTATTAAAGACACAGTCTGTTAAAAGAGATCATTTGGATAAAATGATTCAACTGTCAAAGCAGCTTTCACGATGCTATCCTTATCAGTATTTGTCGAATCTCTTCGTAAAGACGACCGTGTCGGAATTAAAGAAAAAAGCAATTCATTGTTTACCAGACCAGTCAACAGAAAACTTTGAACAGGGTTATGCAAGGCAGTTATTTGAAGAGCAGGAAGTGGTTCCTTATATACCATCCTTCATCAGCAATAAGGAAGAGGTATCAGGAACAGACAGGGGAAGTGCCTATCATAAAGCGATGGAACTGCTCGACTTTGCAGCTGTTATGAAAAATGCAGGGAAAGAGGAAAGGGAAACAGAAATCAATCGCCAACTGGATATGTTTGAGAGAGAAGAAGTGCTTGACGGAAGATGGCGGAAGAGTATCTTGTCCTCTAAACTGGAGCTCTTTTTTGAGGGCAGCCTTGCTGTACGTATGGCGAAAGCCGATGCAGATGGAAAATTGAAAAAAGAACAGCCTTTTGTGATGGGGCTTTCAGCAGACCGCTTAGGTGAGCAGTTCCCAGACAGCGAGCAGGTGCTTATACAGGGAATCATTGATGTGTTTTTTGAAGAGGATGGAAATATAATAGTAGTTGATTACAAAACAGATGTTATAAAAACGCCTCAGGAGTTGATTGCAAGATATCAGGTTCAACTGGACTATTATGCTGAAGCACTTTCCCGCCTTACCGGGAAAAATGTGACACAGAAAATTATTTATTCCTTTGCTTTAGGAGAAGAAATTCAGTTATAATTTTTAATTAAGCCGGATATTCTATGATTAGTTCTTTACACATTTTAGACTATATGCTATTATAAGTAGTAATGAAAACTACATACTATAGTTACGAATAAATAGATGAAATGGTTTTGGAGGTTGTTATGAGCTATAAAATTGTGGCAGATAGTTGTTGTGAATTTCCCAGTGAATACGAAAATGATTCCAAATATGAACGTATTCCTTTAGGACTGGAAGTAGAAAATGAACTGATCATGGATGATGCTTCTTTTGATCAGGCACAATTCCTTAAGAAGGTAGCGGCATCTCCTAAATGTCCTAAATCTTTCTGCCCGTCTCCGGAAAAATTTAAGGAAGCCTATGAGACAGAGGCTGAAAATGTGTTTGTATTTACTTTATCTTCTAAATTAAGTGGAAGTTATAACAGTGCAGAAGTAGGAAAAAAACTTTATCATGAGGAGCATGGCGCAAAAAATATTTTTGTATGTGATTCTGAATCTGCGAGTTGTGGAGAAACTCAGCTTGCAAGGAAAGCTGTTGAATGGTCAGAAAAGGGGCTTCCCTTTGAAGAAATATGCAAGAAGCTGAGTGCGTACAGAGATAAGATGAAGACGTACTTTGTACTCGATAACCTGGAAACACTCAGAAAGAACGGGCGCCTTACCGGAGTGAAGGCATTGGTGGCATCTACATTGAGCATTAAACCTGTTATGGGATCTAATAAGGGAGAAATCATTCAGCTTGGCCAGGCTATAGGGATTAAAAAGGCACTTGCCAAGATGGCAGATACAGTTGCTTTAGAGGCAGTTCACCCAGAGGAAAGAACCTTAATGATTACCCACTGTAATTGCCCCGAACGTGCCAGAAGTGTTGAGGAAATGATTCTTTCCAGAATAAAGGTAAAGGACACCTTGATTATGGATACTAAAGGCGTCAGCAGTATGTATGCGAATGACGGAGGAGTGATTGTCACTCTGTGATAGGCAGAGGGGAGAATTAAAGCGGCAGATTTGGGACATGAATCTCAATCTGTCGCTTTTTTAGGGATGAAAGACAGACCTGATACTGGCAACAGGTTTTGCGCACAAGAGCTTAATGCCAATCTTATCTACACTTTTTATAATATTGATTTGCCTCTTCTTTCGATAAAGAAAAACGTTTCATCAATTTATCAATGATGATTTCAGCACTCTTTCCATCTTCAAGTTTGTCAAGGATAAATGCGGTGATACCTTCGGAACGACCTTCCGCACGACCTTCCGCACGACCTAGTGCGATGCCCTCCGTGCGACCTAATGCGATGCCCTCCGTGCGACCTAATGCGATGCCCTCCGTGCGACCTAATGCAAGTCCTTCCGCACGGGCTTCTTCCATTATATATGCCTTTTCTTCCCATAGCTGCATATACTTTACCCCCATTCTTTCTGATAATTTTATTTTTCTTACTTTATCATGTATTAATTTAATTTTATGACTAGTCGTGGTATTGGCAATCTGGTCGGTCGTTGCATTGATGTATTCCATAAAATCAAGAAATTCCTGGGAAAATTCCTGTCTGTTTTTGCCAGTGGTGTTGATGAAGACACGAATTGCACCATCTTCCAGCTTTAAATCGGGACATTCGCGACAGGTACCCTCAAAGGTATAGCGGTATAGACCACGATTAAACAAATCAAAAGGAGCAATTAGTATTAAGCAGCTGTCGTTTAGAAAATTAAAGTCCTTACTGCCGGGTTCAAGTAAAGAGACGTCAAGCTGTGCTTGATAATAACGGCTTCTTTTGCGCAGGTTTCCAGTATTGCGCTGCTGCATTTCTGTGTAATAAAGGCAGCGCTCATTATCCATGCTGATTACATCAAGCCGGACTTGCCTTAAATCTGGTGATACCCTTAATTCTTTTTCCGTTTCCGGCTTTTCTAAAAGTGCAATTTCTTTTTCCAGAAGAATGCTGACTGCAGCTTGATAAGCGTCACGGTTCTCCATCGTTTCAGAAAATAGGAATCGATCGATTAGGTTTAAGTCGTTTAGTTTGGTAATTACTTTGTTTTGCATGCATTTTCCTCCTTTGTACAGGAAAATGCAGACAGAAACTAGGTATGTATCTTGTGTGCCCATCCGTTTTCCTGCAGTTTTTAATTTGGGGATATTAAGCAGGATTTCGGAAATGTTTGAACAGAATGTTCGGTAAGATGCAGCCTGGCTGCAATAGAAATCGTTTGCTTAAAAGAATAGTAACATATTATTAACGATATTTCAATAGGGAAAGGATTATAATTTTATAAAGTCATGATAAGACTATAATACAGATATATCAATAGGTGCATTGAGAACAGCGATAATAAGGGCGATTTGCACGAAGAGGATAAAAGGCATCCCGTATACAAAGGAGCGGTGCCTTGTTTTATGGCGAAAAGCATACATCCCAATAATGGAACCTATGCTTCCGCCGATAACCGCAATGATAAAAAGGGTTGCTTCCGGAATCCGGAAAGCCCTTTTTCTTGCTTTGTACTTGTCGATGCCCATCAGGGCAAAACCTATTAAATTGATTCCTATAAAATAGGATGATAAAAGAGTAATCACATCCATAAACCAAATCCTTTATTTGAGTTCACTGCGTTCCTGCATTTTAAGTGCGCGTACTTTGGTAGAAAGACCAAACAGATTGATAAAGCCCTCTGCGTCATGGTGATCATAAAGATCGCCTGTTGTAAAGGAAGCAATACTTTCATTATAAAGAGAGTAAGGAGAAGTAGTTCCGGCTTTGATGATGTTGCCTTTGTAAAGTTTGAACTTTACTTCACCTGTTACATACTGCTGGGTCGATTCAATGAAAGCCTGAACAGCTTCGCGCAGAGGTGAGAACCATTTGCCTTCATATACAATTTGTGCCAGTTTATTGCCCATATCCATCTTAACTGCATAAGTATCACGGTCCAGAATCAGTTCCTCTAACTGCTGATGTGCCTCATAGAGAATGGTTCCGCCGGGGGTCTCATAAACGCCTCTGGATTTCATGCCTACAACACGGTTTTCTACGATATCTACAATACCGATGCCATGTTTGCCGCCAAGTGCGTTTAGTTCGCGAATGATATCGGATACCTTCATCTGTTTGCCATTTACAGAGGTGGGGATGCCTTTCTCAAAAGTCATGGTGATATATTCCCCTTCGTCAGGCGCTTTTTCAGGGGTAGTGCCGAGCACAAGGAGGTGCTCAAAATTTGGTTCATTTCCGGGGTCTTCCAATTCAAGACCTTCGTGGCTGATGTGCCACAGATTCCGGTCACGGCTATAGCTGGAATCGGCAGAAAAAGGTAAATCAATGCCGTGTGCCTTACAGTATTCGATTTCAGACTCACGGGAATCCAGCGTCCATTTGTCGCTTCTCCAGGCAGCGATGATTTTGAGGTCGGGTGCAAGCGCTTTGATGCCAAGTTCAAAACGAATCTGGTCGTTTCCCTTGCCTGTAGCGCCGTGACAGATAGCGGTTGCGCCTTCCTTGCGAGCGATTTCAACCAGCTTCTTTGCAATCAGCGGTCTTGCCATGGAAGTGCCCAGAAGATATTTGTTCTCATATACAGCATGTGCCTGTACGCATGGAACTACATATTCATCACAAAATTCATCTGTTACGTCCAGTATGTATAATTTTTCAGCGCCGCAGAATTTGGCTCTCTCTTCAAGTCCGTCCAACTCTTCGCCCTGCCCGCAGTCGATGCAGACACAGACTACCTCATAATTAAAATTTTCCTTTAACCAGGGGATGATTGCCGTGGTGTCAAGTCCGCCTGAGTACGCTAAAATGACTTTTTCTTTCATAATTAAATAGCCTCCATATGCTTTCTGTTCTGTGACCACAATACGACCTATGGGACGCATTGTGGCTGTTTGACTTTCTTTTGACAATATACAACAGATTGATGGGAAATGCAATACTTGTTTGTGCATAAAATTAAAAACATAATTTGATTTTATGCGTGGATGAGAAAAATATATTGAATATTATGCATAAATAATGTATAATAATGCAATGGAAGTTATAAAAAATCAGTATATAAAAAAGTTGAGATTTTGGAAGAGAAAGAGTATATTAGTTTTGTATCTTTAAGAGAATAGAAAATGCAGAAGGATAAAGAGGGAGTAGGTCATGAGCATAAAAACAAAAGTTTTTATTGATGGAAGCGAAGGAACAACAGGTCTTAGAATATATGAGCGATTTGAAGGAAGGGATGATATTGAATTGCTGCATATTGATTCCGAGAAGAGAAAGGATGTGGAAGAGCGTAGAAGGCTGATCAATCAATCGGATATTACGTTCTTATGTCTTCCAGATGATGCGGCGCGGGAGTCGGTAAGTCTTGTAGAGAACGAAAAGGTGAAGATTATAGATACATCGACTGCTCACAGGACCCAGAATGGCTGGGCATATGGATTTCCCGAATTATCCAAAGCACATAGGCAAAAAATCAAAGAGGGAAACCGGATTGCTGTGCCGGGATGTTACGCTACCGGATTTATCACGATTATCTATCCGCTGATTGCAGGAGGAATTCTGCCAGTAGATTATCCGGTTTCAGCATTTGCACTCTCCGGTTACAGCGGGGCTGGGAAAAAGACCATTGCTGTCTATGAGGCTAAGGAGAGGGATACAGAACTCGATTCGCCTAGGGAGTATGCGCTTACCCAGAATCACAAACATTTGAAGGAAATGCAGAAGATTACCGGTCTTGAGAAAGCGCCACTGTTTTCTCCTATTATATGTGACTATTATAGCGGGATGCTCCTTACCGCTCCTTTTTATACAGAGCTTTTTTTGAAAAAGCAGACGCCTGAAGAGATTCATGCATTTTTGCATGCCTATTATTTTGATGGAAAATTTGTGAAGGTGATGCCTTTTGGAAAGGAAGCGGATTACAATGGTTTTCTGGCTGGCAATGCCTGCTGCGGCTGGGACGGCATAGAAATCTATGTGACCGGTAATGAAGATAGGGTGCTAATAAGCACCAGATTTGATAATTTGGGAAAAGGCGCATCCGGTGCGGCGATTCAGTGTCTTAATATTATGCTTGGGTATGAAGAGGATAAGGGGCTGAATCTGGCAAGATAACAAGAAGGAGCTTTGCGACTCAAGTGTTTGAAAGCAAAAAGGATGGGGCAGATATGGGAACGGCGGAGTTTTACTTGGAGGTAGAAAATAAGAGGTTAAAAGTTGAAGGGAAGATTCCTTATCGTCCCGGTTTTGGCGTGCCGGAAATCGTGCTAAACAGAAATGCAGTTGAACGATCGACGTGATTTCAGAAAGCGTGCCTATGGTCAAAATGAATATTTTGTGTCCTATTATTTTAATGCGGAAGAACAAGGAACCATTCACATTTTATATGATACACCGATAGAGGGATGGGATAACTGCATCAGCGATGATTTGATTGCAATCAGTTTATATTCTCATGCTTTTCCGACTTATTTACCCAGATATATTAATGATAGCATATGTTTTTTAAAAAGAGGGTTTGAGGGGGACGAAGTATACGAAGCATATTTGGATAAAATAACTGGATTATACGCCAAAAAGACAAAAAAATGTTTGGAGAAATTGTCAATATTATTGGCATGCCAAAGGAAAAAATCAGGGTGTACAAGCAGGGCAAGATACGAGTTATATACATAGATGACTGTAATTGTGAAAGTGTATTTGAAAGTGTGTCCATAGGACATTAGGCATTGCGATATTACAGGGAGATTTTTTCTCAGGCGGAGATATCAAAAATTGATGTTGTGGTGTTGGGAAATGGGGATCTTGGCGGTGCGTATAACAGAGGACACTTGATAGTGTTGGGAGAGCCGCCGGCATCGATGCCTACAGAAGACTTGGCCAGGATGCTTATGTATCAGATGTTTGCACATGAGCTGGGACATATCTGGTTTGGAAGAGCGGAGGTGTCAGGCTTCGAGGATTGGCTCAATGAAACTGGCGCGGAATGGTCTGCCCTATTATTTCTGCTGCATATTGGAAAAACGGATATATTTGATAAATGGATAGAGATGCATTATGATAATCACAAGCGCTTTGGAGAGGCAATAAGACCAAATGATTTCCATCACCCTGATGCCATACATGATTCAGGGGTTGTGTTGTTTCATATGCTTTATGAGAAATACGGAAAAAATGCGGTTTTATCTATTTTACGAATACTAAGCAAGATGGAGAAGCAAAACACGGATGATTTTTTAGCGCAGTTGGAAGGCTCTTACCGTAAGGAGATTGCTGATTTTATCAGAGCGCAATTGGATGAAAAAATAGAGGTATATTGAAGACATGAAAGGGAAAGCTGATGGAGGAATATTGCACCGCTACATTCAATGGTCAGAAGCATATCAGTGCAAGGAAGGTATTGGTATCGCCTTTGTTTACGGAAGGAACTTATGAAACTTTGATTGACCTTAAGGCAATTGAAAAGGTAGCATTTGAAGGTCATGTGATTTAGAAAGGACAAGATAAATAAACAAGTAATAGATATTTGTTTGTAGAGAGGTAATTGTTTTATGAATCAAAAAATGTATGAATTTGAAGCTGTTATTGAACCGATACCGGATAAAAATGGGGCGTATGTCAGATTTCCTTATGATATAAGAGAAGAATTTGGAAAAGGCAGGGTAAAAGTGCAGGCATCATTTGACGGTGTTCCTTATGATGGAAGTATTGTAAATATGGGAATGAAAAATCCGGATGGTTCTGTTTGCTATATTATCGGTGTGCGCAAGGACATTCAGAAAAAGATGAACAAGTTTGCGGGAGATAGGATTACTGTGACGATACAAGAGGCATAATTTTGTCTGATATGTAAGGAAGAAGGGAATAGATTTATGAATATGAATGATGTGCTAACGGATCCATACAAATTAGTCCGGCTTGAACTGCAAAATGCAGGATTTGACATCGACCGTATAAAGGTTCCTAAAAGGGTATATCTTTTAGCAGACAGTCTTTATGATGCCATGGTTTCAAGAGACTGTGGAGCCTACAAATACCCTCTTGGGGGAAAACTTTTTGTATTCAATGCCAATGAAGATGTTGGATTCATAAAAGGGAATATGTGCGCTCCGGCAATCGCAACGCAGGCGGAGGATTTGATTGCCGGAGGGGTGCAGGAACTCGTTCATGTAGGTTTTGCGAGCGGGCTGCAGACGGATATGAAAGCAGGAGAGCTTGTTTTGACAGACGGCGCTTACAATGACACGGCTGTTGCAGGATTATATGGATTTGACTTGGATGTAATAGAATCGACAAAATCCTTGACGGATGAACTGGAGGACTGCTTTCGAAATAATGGGATTAGGTACCGAAGAGGAAAGCACTGGACTACGGATGCCGGATATCGGGAGACCTGGGGACAGGTGATTGGCTATAGGGAAAAGGGCGCATTATGCGTGGAGATGGAAGGAGCAGGTCTGTTTACCATAGCAAACTATAGAAAATGTGTTGCTTCTGCAATTTATGTAATTTCGGATGTGTATAGTGAAAGTGAATGGGAGTTGGGATGGGGAGAAAACAATCTTTCTGATTCCATTGAGCAGGTAATTGATCTGATTATTGCAGCAGCGCATGCATAAACGCAACGGATATGAATGTTTTATCTGGATTAGGGAGGTTTTGAAATGAATGAGTTGATACGTGATACGACTTTGTATGAAGATATTCCAATGAGTGAGGGAAGACAGGAAAGGGAAATGAAGGTGTATATGCTGCTTAAGAGCTTAGGCATCCCTTTCCTTAGAATGGATCATGAGCCAATGGCTACCATAGAGGCATGTCAGGGGGTGGACGAAATTTTGGGAATACATATGTGTAAAAATTTATTTTTATGCAATAGTCAGAAAACGGTTTTTTACCTGCTCCTCATGCCGGGAGAAAAGAAATTCAAGACCAAGGAGCTTTCAAAGCAGATCGGAAGCGCCCGGCTTTCTTTTGCACCGGAGGAGTTTATGGAGGAGTATCTTCATATATCGCCGGGGGCAGTGAGCGTTATGGGACTGATGAATGATCAGGGAAAGCATGTCAATCTCCTCATTGATGAAGACGTCCTGAAGGAAGCGTTTTTAGGGTGTCATCCTTGTGTGAATACGGCAAGTTTGAGGCTGAAAACGGAGGATGTGCTGACGAAATTCCTTCCTTTTGTAGACCACGATTATCGGATTGTGCATTTAGAGGGAGAAGATAGCATGAATATCAGTGCCTAAAAATAGAGACGAACGTTTGATGAAGGCTGGACTTCACCCATAGGCGAAGTGCGTAGGAAAAGAGGAGTCTATATGGAAATCAGGACAATGACATTAGCGGATTACGAGGGGGTGCATGCTCTCTGGATGAGTATAAAAGGTTTTGCCATGAGAAGCATTGATGATGCAAAGGAAGGGGTAGAGCGGTTTTTGAAGCGTAATCCCACTTCCAGTGTGGTGGCTGTGGAGGACGGCAAAATTGTAGGAAGCATCCTCTGCGGTCATGATGGCAGGAGAGGCTGTCTGTATCATGTGTGTGTGCATGAGGATTACCGCATGCGGGGGATTGGAAAACAAATGGTGGTTCACTGTATGAAAGAACTGGAGAAAGAAAAGATTAGCAAGGTTTCCCTGATTGCCTTTACGGCAAATGATGTCGGCAATGCATTTTGGAATGAAATAGGGTGGACAAAGAGGGAAGATTTGAATTATTATGATTTTACCTTAAATACAGAAAATATCGTGAATTATAATAGGTGATAGATTCAAAGAAATTTAAGTGCTAGGGGCACGGAAAGAGGAGCATATGAAGGTAAGGACAGGCGGTGTGACTGCCGCAAAAGGATTTGAGGCAGCAGGTGTGGAGGCGTCGATTAAGTATAAGGACAGGAAGGACATGGCTGTCATTTATAGCAGGAAGCCCTGCGTGCTGGCGGGAACTTTTACCAGTAATGTGGTAAAGGCAGCGCCGGTTTTGTGGGATAAGAAGGTGGTAGAGGAGTCATCTTTCGGACAGGCAGTAATCATCAATGCAGGAATCGCCAATGCCTGTACGGGGCAGGAAGGCTATGCGTATTGTAAGAGAACGGCAGTACGGGCGGCAGAAGTTCTTGATGTGCCGGAGGAGGCCGTGCTTGTGGCATCTACCGGAGTGATAGGCATGCAGCTTCCTATTGATAGAATCGAGGCAGGAATCGAAAAACTTGCCAAGGTAAAGGCGGATACGCTGGACGCCGGAACACAGGCGGCAGAGGCGATCATGACCACGGACACGCGTTCTAAGCAGGCGGCTGTGGAAATCGATATAAAGGGCGTAAAGGTCACCTTAGGAGGTATGTGCAAGGGGTCTGGCATGATTCATCCCAATATGTGTACCATGCTTGCGTTTGTGACTACAGACGCGGTGATTTCCAAGGAGCTTCTTACGAAAGCTGTGAAGGAGGATGTGAAGGACACCTTTAACATGATTTCGGTGGATGGAGATACCTCCACGAATGATACACTTTTGGTGATGGCGAACGGAATGGCAGAAAATCCCGAGATTCAGGATGGAACCCCGGAATATGAGGCATTTAAAGAAGGACTTCATTACATAAATGAGGCCCTTGCCAAGATGATGGCTGGCGATGGGGAAGGGGCAACGGCACTCTTCGAGACGAAGGTGATTGGTGCGGCGACCAAGGAAGATGCAAGAATCTTAAGTAAGTCTGTGATTTGTTCCAGTCTGACGAAGGCGGCTATTTACGGGCATGACGCCAACTGGGGCAGGATCTTGTGTGCGCTGGGCTATTCGGGAGTTTTATTTGACCCGGAAAAGATAGAGCTTTTCTTTGAGGGAAAAGCCGGAAGGATTCAAATCTATAAGGACGGTGTGGCTGCTGCTTACAGTGAAGAGGAGGCAGGAAAAATCTTGTCTGAGCCTGAAGTGAGGGTGATTGTGGATATGAAGATGGGGACGGAGGAAGCGTCCGCATGGGGATGCGATCTGACCTACGATTATGTAAAGATTAATGCGGATTATAGAAGCTAGCAAATATTTGTGCCGAAGCGTCACGAACTCTGTGATGGCAGAGCGAAATTTGATATCTTCGCGCAAAAACGCTTCGAAATGGAGGAAAAAATGAGCCAGGATATTCATGAAGTATTGAAAAAGGCGGAGGTTCTGATTGAAGCGCTCCCCTACATACAGAAATTTAACAGAAAGATCATTGTGGTCAAGTACGGCGGTTCTGCCATGAGCAATGAAGAATTACAGAAGAATGTAATCAAAGATGTGACATTGCTGAAATTGGTCGGTTTTAAGCCAATCATCGTTCACGGCGGCGGTAAGGAGATCAGCCGCTGGGTAGGAAAAGTAGGAAAAGAAGCCAAATTCGTGAACGGACTTCGGGTGACGGATGAAGAGACCATGGAGATTGCGGAGATGGTGCTTGGCAGGGTGAATAAAAGGCTTGTCACCATGGTACAGGAACTTGGCGTAAAGGCTGTGGGAATCAGCGGCAAGGACGGAGGTCTGATCGGCGTTGACAAGAAATATTCGGATGGTGAAGATATCGGCTTTGTGGGAGACATCAAAAATGTCAATCCCAAGATTCTGTATGATCTTTTGGAAAAGGATTTTCTTCCCATTGTTGCGCCCATCGGATTGGATGAGCACTTTGCCACTTACAATATCAATGCGGATGATGCCGCATGTGCCATAGCCAAGGCGGTAGGGGCGGATAAGTTGGTATTCCTCACCGATATTGAAGGTCTTTATAAGGATATCAATGATAAAGGCTCCTTTATTCCGCGTATCACTGTATCTGATGCGGATGCGCTTATCAGAGGTGGGCTGATAGGCGGAGGCATGCTGCCGAAGCTGGGGAATTGTACCTCTGCGGTGAAAAACGGAGTAAACAGGGTGCATATCCTGGACGGGCGTATTCCCCACTGCCTGCTTTTGGAAATATTTACCAATGAAGGGGTAGGAACCATGATTCTACGGGATGAAGACAAGCAGCTCTGTGAACAGGATGATTGAAAGGAAGGACCGAAAAAAGATGGAAACAATGAAACAGTATATCGAGGATGCCGAAAAGGCATTGCTGCACACCTATAACCGTTATCAGGTGGTTCTTGATAAGGGGGACGGCGTCTATCTCTATGACATTGAGGGAAAGAAGTATCTTGATTTTTGCGCCGGTATCGCCGTGTTCGCACTGGGTTATAATAACAAAAAGTACAACGATGCCTTGAAAAATCAGATTGATAAAGTAATCCATACCTCCAATTATTATTACAATGTGCCGGCGATTGAAGCGGCAAAGAAGATAAAAGCGGTTTCAGGGATGGACAGGGTCTTTTTTACCAACAGCGGGGCGGAAGCTGTGGAGGGCGCTATCAAGGCAGCCCGCAAGTATGCATATCTGAAAGACGGAAGTACGGACCATGAGATCATTGCCATGGAGCATTCTTTTCACGGACGTACCTTCGGTGCGCTGTCGGTGACGGGCAATCCTAAGTATCGGGAAGCCTTTGCACCCATGATCGGGAATGTCCGCTTTGCCAAAATGAATGATTTTGAGAGTGTGCTTGGACAGGTGAATGAAAAGACCTGTGCAATCTTGTTTGAGACGGTGCAGGGAGAGGGGGGTATCTATCCGGCGGAGGAAGCCTTTATGAAGAGTATCAAGAAACTCTGTGAGGAAAAGGATATCTTACTTATCCTTGATGAGATTCAATGTGGCATGGGGCGGACCGGTTATATGTATGCATGGCAGAGATACGGAATCAGACCGGATATCATGACCACGGCAAAAGCGCTGGGATGCGGTATTCCGGTGGGGGCGTTTTTGCTGACGGAAAAGGTGGGGGCAAATTCCCTTACCAGCGGCGACCATGGCACGACCTACGGCGGAAACCCGCTGGCAGGGGCGGCAATAAATATTGTGCTTGATTTATTTGAGGAGAACCATATAATAGATAATGTGAAAGAGACGGGGGCTTATCTGGAAAAGAAGTTAGATGAGCTTGCCAGAGAATATGATTGTATTGAAAAAAGGCGCGGTGTCGGGTTGATGCAGGGGCTGGTATTTGACAGACCGGTAGGAGATATCATCACAAGGGCGCTTGACAGAGGGCTGATTCTGATTAATGCAGGAACGAATATTATCCGTTTTGTGCCGCCCCTTATCATCACGAAAGAACATGTAGATGAGATGACAGCGATTTTACGGACCTGTCTGGATGTAGAATAGAAATGGAGTAAAGAATGAGTCTGAAAAAACGACTTACGGCAATAGGAATCATTGCCATAGTTGCTGCAGCTGCCTTTGGCATTGCCGGAACAGGCAGACAGATAAGCGAAAAACAGGAGGAAACCATCTTTACGGGCGAAAAGGAGACGGTGTACCTTTGGTACACGGATGAAGCGCTTACTTCCTACTTAAGCGGTGCGGCAGTTACTTATAATGAGACCCATGATGTGCGGGTGGTGTCGGTATTAGAATCAGGGCTTGAATATTTGGAAAAAATCAACCAAGCTTCACTGGAAAATAGTGCGCCCGACTTATATATCATCAGCCATGAATCTTTGGAAAAGGCATGTCTTGCCGGTCTTGCAAGTGAAGTTAAGCCCAGGGACGGAGCTGTCATGGAGGATGACTATATCGGAACAGGGCTGCAGGCAGCGTCCTATAAAAATAAAATCGTAGGATATCCTTTTTATTTTGAGACCAGCTCTCTTTTGTATAACAAAACGTATCTGAAGGATATGGCAAGGGCCAGGCTTGAAGCAGAGGAGGATCAGGCGGAGGGAGAAGCGGCACAGGAACAGATCGAGCAGAGCGGAGAAGAAGGCACACAGCCTGTGGCAGAGACGGGGCAGGAACATGCATTTACGGAAGAACAGGTTGAGGCAAAGGTGCAGGAGCTCCTTCCGAGGACGATTCTTGATATAGAGACCTTTGCAGATAATTATGATGCACCGCAGCAGGTGGAAGGTGTCTTTAAGTGGGATGTCACAGATATTTTTTATAATTATTTTTTTGTTGGAAATTCCATTAAAATGGGCGGCGAAGCCGGTTGGGATACCTCCCAGATCGATATCTATAATCTGGATGCTATTGCCAGTCTGCGCGTCTATCAGGACTTGAACCAGTTCTTTTCCATTGATACCAGCGAAAGCGATTATGAAGCGATACTGGACGAATTTATGGCTGGAAAGATGGTTTTTACGATGGCTACCACAGACGCAGTGTTTAAATTAGAGCAAGCAAAAGAAGATAGCTTATTTGGATATGATTACGATATTGCGCTGGCACCGGATATTGATGAGAGCAGGGCGACTCGTTCCCTTTCCGTTACAAGCTGCGTAGTCGTAAACGGTTATTCAGAAAAAAAGGAGGATGCCAATGACTTTGCTTATTTTCTGACTGCCGAATACAATGATATTTTGTATGCAAGGACAGGGAAGGTATCGGCAGCTAAGGGTGTGGATTATGGCTACGAGGCATTGGATAAGTTTGCACAGGAGTATGAAAAATCTATTTCCATGCCTAAGATGATTGAGACGAGCAATTTCTGGGTAAAACTTGAGGTGGTTTTTTCACAGGTTTGGAACGGTGCGGACGCCAACGAAAAGCTAAAGGAATTATCGGAACAGATCATGTCGCAGGTAACCGGAACAGCTTATCAGGAGGAATACCTGGAGGAACCCGAAGCACCGGAAGAAGAAACAGAATATCTGGATGAATAATTTTCCAATCATATGGGCATCATAAATTAACGAAACATGTTAAGGAGGCTCATATGATTGGATTTTTTATTGCACTTATATCAGGCGCCCTGATGAGCATTCAGGGGGTGTTCAATACTCAGGTGACCAAGACTTCCGGCATCTGGGTTGCCAATGCTTTTGTCCAGCTGACAGCGCTCTTGGTGTGCCTTGGGGTATGGCTGGTTTCAGACCGTTCCTCTTTCGGAACGCTGCTTAAGGTTGAACCGAAATATATGCTCTTAGGAGGCGCTATAGGTGCATTTATCACTTATACAGTAATCAAAAGCATGGAAATGTTAGGACCGGCAAGAGCGGTCATGCTGATCGTGATCGCCCAGCTCATTATTGCTTATGTCATTGAACTGCTGGGGCTGTTCGGGGTGGAAAAACAACCTCTTGAATGGAGAAAAATTTTAGGAATGCTGGTGGCAATAGCGGGGATTGTAATTTTCAAATGGAAATAGTGAACATTTGGCTTGTCAATCCACCGGATTTACTTTAAAATGAAATGGTATCGTTATAAGGGGCTTTCTGGAAACAGAAAGGAGATAACGATGAAGAAAAATTACAGGCTGGCAGCAGGAATTTTAGTTGTATTTTTCTGTATACTTTTAGGCTGTGAAAAAAGGGAAAAGGAGCAGGAGGAATTACTGCTCCTTCCTGTAAATGATGCCGGGCCGGACGCCGGAAAAGAAGCAGATACGGCAGAGCAGATGACGGAAGATGCAGTCATGCAGCCGGCAGAAACAGTTGACGGGACCAAAGATATTTTAGAGGTATCGTACTGTGTGGTACATATCTGCGGTGCGGTAAATAATCCGGGCGTATATACGCTGGAGGGCAGAAGCCGGATCTATCAGGCTGTTGAGAAGGCAGGCGGGTTCCGGGAGGATGCGGATCAGGACTATTTAAACCAGGCGGATCAGGTTGTGGATGGAATGAAGGTTTACATACCGACTAAGGCTGAGGTAGAAGAGTCCGGAAGAATGAATCACTGGGAAGATTCCGGTATAGGGGATGCTGACGAAAAGGATTTTCCCGTAAACATCAATACGGCGGAAGAGGAACTTTTGTGCACCCTTCCAGGCGTAGGGAGCAGCAAGGCGAAAAGCATTATTGCCTATAGGGAAAAGAATGGACCGTTTGAAAAGAAAGAAGATATTATGAACGTTGAGGGGATAAAGAATGGGCTGTTTGAAAAGATAAAGGACAGCATTACCGTGTAGTTATTGAAATAAGGTAGGGATTAATATGGCGAAGAAAGTGCTTGTTGTAGATGATGAAAAGCTGATCGTAAAGGGAATACGCTTTAGCTTGGAACAGGACGGAATGGAAGTGGACTGCGCCTATGACGGCGAGGAAGCGCTTAAAATGATCAAGGATAAGGAATACGATATCATATTGTTGGATGTCATGCTCCCTAAGCTTACAGGGTTTGAAGTCTGCCAGCAGACAAGGGAATTTTCAAGTGTACCGATTGTTATGTTAACCGCCAAGGGAGAAGATATGGATAAAATCTTAGGGCTTGAATACGGCGCAGATGATTACATCACAAAACCCTTTAACATTTTGGAGGTAAAGGCACGAATCAAAGCAATCATAAGGCGTACTTCCCCTAAGCCCAAGGAAACGGCAAAGATTATTGAGAGCGGAGATATGCGGCTTGACTGCGATGGGAGAAGAGTATACGTAGCAGGGCAGGAAATCAATCTGACAGCAAAGGAATTTGAGCTGTTAGAGCTGCTGGTCGTCAATGTAAATAAGGTATACAGCAGGGAAAACCTCTTAAAACTAGTGTGGGGGAATGACTATCCGGGAGATGTGCGGACGGTGGATGTACATATCAGAAGGCTGCGGGAGAAGATAGAGCAAAATCCTTCGGAGCCTAAGTATGTGCACACAAAATGGGGCGTGGGCTACTATTTTGCGTGATCTTAAGGAGTGACCCTAAGGAGATCTTAAGGAAATGCGGATTTGAAAGGCAGTGCCGGTTATGGCTGATCTAAAAGCAACTTTTAAAAACTTGAAGATTTGGCGGAGCTTAAAGGTCCGCCTGTTCGTCATTATATTTCTTATGGGAAGTATTCCAAGTATCTTTGTGCGTGTGGGCATTCTGGAAAACTACGAAAGCCGTGCTGTGGATGTGAGGACCTCGGATGTGCAGACACAGCTTAGGATCATTGCAAATCACCTGATTACATACAACTATCTGCAGGATACCTCATCGGAGATGATAGGGGCAGAGCTTGAGCAGCTTTCTAATCTGTATAATGGGCGGGTGCTTATTATTAATGGAAATTTAAAGGTGGTGAAGGATACATACGCCATCAGTGAGGGGAAGACGATTGTATCCGAAGAGGTCATCCGATGCATGAAGGGCGTCAATACGGTGAATTACGATGCAGTCAATGGATTTATCGAGATCACGGTTCCGATTGTGGAGACGATTTCCGCGCAGATGGCGACTGCGGAGATCCCTGAAGGAACAGAGGTGGTCCGGGGCGTGATGCTTACCAGTGTCTCTACCGACAGTATTGTAAACACGTTGGAACTATTGAACCGGAAAGCGCTTATCGTTGAGATTATTATGGTTTTCTGTATTTTTGCCATTGCCCTTATTTTGGCACAGATTTTGATAAGGCCTTTTGACCGGGTCTCAAAGGCAATCAGTGAAGTGAAGGAAGGGTATACCAATGAGCCGGTGTCTGTGCCGGACTATCTGGAAACAGAGCATATCGTGGATGCTTTTAACAGCCTCCTTGAAAGGATGAAGGCGCTGGACGACTCCAGAAAGGAGTTTGTGGCGAATGTGTCCCATGAGCTCAAGACGCCGATTACTTCGGTGAAGGTGCTTGCGGACTCCTTGTTGGCACAGCAGGATGTTCCGGCGGAACTTTACCATGAGTTCATGGTGGATATTGCAGAGGAAATCGAGCGGGAAGACAAGATCATTAATGATCTTCTGGCTTTGGTAAAACTGGATAAATCGGCAGCAGAGCTTAATATTGGTGTAATCAACATCAATGACCTGACGGAAATCATTTTAAAGAGGCTCCGTCCGATTGCAAGAAAGAAGAATATTGAAGTGACTTTGATCAGCAAGAGGGAGATTATTGCGGAAGTAGACGAAGTGAAGATGTCTCTTATTTTAACCAATTTGGTTGAGAATGCCATCAAATACAATAAGGAGCAGGGAAAGGTAGATGTGACGCTGGATGCAGACCATCAATTCTTCACGGTAGAGGTTGCAGATACTGGAATCGGCATTCCAGAAGAATCACGAAGCCAGATTTATGAGCGTTTTTACCGGGTCGATAAGTCGCATTCAAGGGAGATTGGAGGCACAGGATTGGGACTTGCAATCACCAGAAGTGCAATACTGCTTCATAGAGGCTCCATTAAGGTAGAAAGTGTTGAAGGAGAGGGGACCGTATTTACGGTAAAGATACCTCTTACACGGGTTTTAGTATAAGGAGAAGGATGCTTTGAATAAAAAAGGGAAAATGCTTTTCCTGTTGCTGGTTTTATTGACAGTGATCTGCGCTTGCGGGCGGCAGAATGATACCAGCCAGAAGGACACATATAGAATTTATTATGAGAATAATGATGAAACAGGGATATTTCCCCAGGATTACAGGACAGAGACGAAGGATAAGGAAGCATTGGTGTCAGAGTTCATAGAGCAGCTTGGCGTTGCTTCCGGAAAGCTGGAATACAAGGCGCCTTTATCCGGCGGTTTCAATTTGTTGGATTACAGCATTGCGGAGGATCAGGTGACGCTGGTCTTTGATGAAAACTATAAACTGCAGCCGGTCACAACCGAAGTTTTGGTGCGTGCGGCAATCGTCAGGACGCTGACACAGATTGAGGGAATACAGTATGTAAGTTTCCAAATCAAGTCAGAGCCGCTCACAGATGCATCTGGTATCGTCATTGGAACGATGAATGCGGACATGTTCATCGACAACGCGGGTAATGAAATCAATACCTACGAAAAGGTGAAGCTGACGCTGTATTTTGCAAATGAAAACGGAGACGGACTTAAAGCGGTGAGCAGACCGGTGATTTATAATAGCAATATTGCAATGGAAAGACTTGTGGTGGAACAGCTGATAGCAGGTCCTCTTGCAGAGGAAAAGGCTTTTCCCGCCATCAATCCGGACACGAAAATCGTCAGCGTCAATGTAAAAGACGGCATCTGCTATGTAAACCTGGACAGCACATTCCTGACGCAGATTTACAATGTAACATCGGATGTGACGATTTATTCCATCACAAATTCCCTGGTGGAACTTTCTAATGTGAATAAAGTACAAATATCTATCAACGGTGATACAAATGTAAATTATAAAGAAAATATCAGTTTTTCAACGGTATTTGAGAGAAACCTGGAGCTGGTGGGGGAATAAATTTTCAGCCCTTCCATATATCGCAGATAAGACCGCAGAGAAAGTCTGCGGCATACAGGAGGTAAATATATGGCAAAACGTCCCCTTGGTTTTGTCTGCCTGATACTGTCTTTGGTCTTGTACTTCATTGTAAGCATAAAGCCTGCGCCATACCAGAATTTTGACGCGCTTGAAGGCAAAATGATTACGGTGGAGGGAAGCGTATATAAGAAGGAGACATCAGGGCAGACAAAGGAGCCGGTGACGGTGCTGTATTTAAAGCTTTTTTCCCAAGAAGGCGGGGAGCAGTGGGAAAATCCATCCGCCTTCCGCACGGGACGGGTCATCTGCTATTTGAAATCCGGTCAAATAGAACCGGAGATGGGCAGTACCGTGCGGCTTACGGGAAAGTTTGCAGGCTTTGAACGCGCATCCAATCCGGGGCAATTTGACGCCTATTCATATTATCAGATCTTAGGAATATCCTATCGCCTGAATCAGGCAGTTATTTCAGCAAAGTCACAAAATTATAATATACTTACGCAAAAGGCATATCAAGTCAGAAGATTTCTTTCAATGAAACTTTCGGAAAATCTTCCGAAACAGGAAGCGGCAATGATGCAGACCATGCTGCTGGGTGAAAAAAGCGGCATGGATAAGGAACTAAAGGCACTTTATCAGAGAAACGGAATCGCGCATATTCTGGCAATTTCAGGGCTGCATATTTCTATGTTAGGCATGGGACAGTACAAACTGCTGCGAAAGTGTGGAATGCCCATGAAGGCAGCGGCAGTCGTATCGGCGTCAGCAATGGTCCTTTACTGCATCATGACCGGATTTTCGGTATCAGCCATCCGTGCCGTCATCATGTTTTCACTGCAAATGGGAGCCGTCCTCACAGAACGCACTTATGACATGCTGACGGCGGTGATGGTGGCAGCTGTTCTGATTCTCATAAACCAACCTCTCTATCTTAAACACAGTGGTTTCCTGTTCTCCTTCGGATGCGTATTGGGAATCGGTCTGATTCTTCCGCCCTTGACTGAGGGAAAACGGACAATACATCCGGCGGTAAAAAAGCTTTTGGGAAGCATTGCAATGATGGTCGTCACACTTCCCATCTATTTATGGTTTTACTATCAGTTTCCAGCTTATTCCATGTTCTTAAACCTGCTGGTGATTCCGCTGATGAGTATCTTGATGGCGGCAGGTCTGCTTCTTCTTGCCAGCAGCATTTTGTGCCCGCCCGCCGCGATCCCCTTCGCTTACTTAATCAAAGGAATCCTCACAATATACGAAGAGACTTGCACCATCTGCAATCTGCTTCCCGGTAACCTCTTAACATGCGGCAGACCAGAAATCTGGCAGATGATTCTTTATCTTTCGCTTTTACTGCTCATTGCCCTTCTGAGGAAAAAAGGAAATCTCATTCTACGCTGGGGCATGGCACTTGCAGCGGTCTTCATGCTCATGCTTCCTACAAAGACAGGTATGACAATAACCTTTCTGGATGTAGGACAAGGAGACTGCATCTGCATTAAAAACGGATACGGAAGACATTATCTGGTAGATGGCGGCAGTTCCTCCGTCAGCGGCGTTGGCGAATATCGAATCATCCCCTTCCTTAAATTCCAAGGCATTTCCCGATTGGAAGCCGTGTTCATAACCCACCCCGACGAAGACCACTGTAACGGAATCAAAGAATTAATCCAAACAGGAGCCCTTCAGGGAATCCAAATTAAAAATCTGGTACTGCCCGACATCGCACAAACCGCAAAAGAAGAAGCCTACCTGGAATTAGAGCGTCTGGCAGCAAAGCACGATATCCCCGTCGCATACATCAGCAGAGGTCAAAAAATTGCTGATAACCAGCTCGCCATCACTTGTCTTCATCCCACCCATACATACGTATCCCAAAATTCCAACGAATATTCAACCGTACTCACCCTCACCGTCAACAACTTTACCACAATGCTCACCGGCGACATAGAAGGAGAAGGCGAACAAATGCTTACCCAGTTTTTACAAAAAGAAAAAACGCCTCCAATAACAATCCTAAAAGTAGCCCACCATGGTTCTAAATATTCTACAGATAAGGAATTTCTGGAAATAATATCCCCCCGCGTTGCCTTAATCTCTGCCGGGGAAGATAATCCATACGGACATCCCCACAGCGAATTAATAGACCGCCTTAACCAAGCGGATTGCCAAATCTATCAAACCAATCAAACAGGAGCAATCACAGTTCACTATAAAGACGGAAAAATCACAATCAAATCTTTTTTGAAAAAAATATTTAATCAAGGAGAATAGCCTTGCGGAAGGGCAGTTAGTTGGGGGACGGCGCCAGCGGGGGATATAAATCTTGCGGAGGGAGGACCCACAGGCGGCACACCTTATGTTTTCAAGTCTCTTCTTAAAATCGGATTTCACTAGCAGAATGTGTTTATGTGTTTCAAGACAGTCGGGGCGGAGCCAGGGCGGCATCCGTGCCGCTTGGCTCC
>BLLW01000021.1 GCA_011959285.1 Lachnospiraceae bacterium
AGGAGCTCTTCATCTTCTTCAGCGCCCCAGACAGTCAGATTGACCGTATCAGAATCAGGAGTCTGTTCTTTTTCGAAAGAATCTGAACTTGGTTTTTGACATCCGGATAATAATACGGTCAACAAAAGGACCGGAAACCATATGCTGTTTTTTCGTTTCATGACGTTCTCCATTAATAAAATTTTTTATATTATTCATCATAGCATTTTGAGGAAAAAATTTCAATTGGGTTTTGTCGATAAACGACACAAGCGGCGGCAGAGAATTGCATTTTTTTTAATACACATTGTAGGATGAAAGTGCCTGTGTTATACTGGTATTATCATAAATATTTATGCAGAAGTTTTTGCTCTGCCAGATGTAGCAATAAAAAGCTTCTGCTTCGTGTAAGGAAAGGAAGGAAGTCTCATGCACGTAAAGAAAATGCTTGCTGCGGCAGCAACTGTTGCAATGATCTCGCTTCTTTTTGTAATGCCGGTTTCTGCCCATGGACATCACAGCCGGGCAACGGTCAACACCGACTGTCCTGTCTGCACTGTGGAAGGGTGTACGGAAGAAGGGCGGCATACACATGAAGGACATGATTATTGCGGTTATGACCATCAAAATGGTTATTGTGACGGTTCATGTGCGTCGGTTTCCCGTAGAGGGTACGGCAGGCGCCATGGATGTCATTACTAAAAATGGCGTTCCCTGTTGAAATTTAAACAGGGAACGTTATTTTTGATAGGGCAAAAGCAGAGGTGAAAGAATCATGCAGACAGATTATAAAAATAAGGGGATGCGTCTCCTTAAAAAGGGACAAAAGGGGATTATTCATGCAATATTCAGTCGATTCGGGCTGATTTTGCTTTTGTTAATGGTACAGGTACTGGCATTGTTTTT
The DNA here is from genome assembly GCA_011959285.1 of Lachnospiraceae bacterium. Classification (GTDB taxonomy): domain Bacteria; phylum Bacillota; class Clostridia; order Lachnospirales; family Lachnospiraceae; genus Suilimivivens. The sequence continues at coordinate 886 of BLLW01000021.1, forward strand.
GATCTTCCGGTGGTTTGAAGGTTTCCTGCCGCACATTTTCGGAGGAGCGGTGGCGCTTACCTTTGTCATGGTAGTCTATCTTTTGAACAGTACAATGAATCCTACGGCAAAAATCACATGGCTGATTGTAATCATGCTCCTGCCTGTGTTCGGGGTGCTGCTCTATATCTACACGCAAAGCGATATCGGTCATCGGGCATTGAAGAGGCGGATCAATGAGATTATTGCAGATACGAAAGAAAATCTCCGGCAGGATGAGGAAGTGATGGGGCGATTGACCAAAGAAAACAGGAGCGTGGCATCACTGGCGCATTATATGCAGCGAAGCGGTGCGCATCCGGTATTCGATAAGACTGAGGTCACTTATTTCCCTTTGGGGGAGGATAAGTTTGAAGAAATGCTCAGGCAGCTTTTAGCGGCGCAACATTTCATTTTTATGGAATATTTTATTGTAGACGAAGGGCTTATGTGGGGGAGCGTATTGGAGATTCTTGCCCAAAAGGCGGCGGCAGGGGTAGATGTGCGCCTTATGTATGACGGCGCCTGTGAGTTTGCGCTGCTGCCCCATGATTATCCCAAAAGATTAGAGAAATTGGGAATTAAGTGTAAAATGTTTGCACCGGTATCCCCCTTTGTATCGACCCACTATAATTACCGGGATCACAGAAAGATACTCGTAATTGACGGTCATACAGCCTTTAATGGCGGGGTGAATCTTGCGGATGAATATATCAATCAGACGGTGAGATTCGGGCATTGGAAAGACACGGCCGTTATGCTCAAGGGGGAGGCAGCAAAGACTTTTACACTGATGTTCCTGCAGATGTGGCAGATTGATGAGGGGAGAGACGAATCAATTCATTTTCTTTCCTATCCGGTTTCCCCAAAGAAAGAGGCGGAGGGGTTCGTCATTCCCTATGGGGATTGTCCGTTGGACAATGATAAGCTTGGGGAAAGAGTGTATATGGATATTTTAAACAGGTCTTTAGAATATGTGCACATTATGTCTCCCTATCTGATTTTAGACGGCGAGATGGAAACGGCATTAAAGTTTGCTGCGGAGCGGGGGGTGGAAGTGATCCTGATCCTGCCGGGTATTCCGGATAAGAAGATTCCTTATGCGCTGGCAAAGACGCATTATGCATCCCTGCTGGATTCAGGGGTGAAGATTTATGAATATACGCCAGGCTTTGTCCATGCCAAGGTTTTCGTCAGCGATGCAAAAGAGGCGGTAGTGGGTACGATTAATTTGGATTACCGCAGCCTGTATCATCATTTTGAATGTGCTACCTACTTGTATGGCACGGAGTGCATTCATGAAATCGAGGCGGACTTTCAGGAAACCCTGGTCAAGTGCAGGCAGGTTTCCATGGAAATGGTCCGCAGGGAAAAGTGGTTCGTGAAATTGACGGGAAGGCTGATGAAGGCGGTTGCGCCTCTTATGTAGTTCTGCGTTAAAAAGCGGTTTGGCACAACGGCATCGCGTTGACTGCTATAACCATCCATGTTAAAATAAAACAGATACGGTATTTCGGATGACGGCATTTGCAGGAATGTGCCTGTGCGGAAGACAAAGCATAAGAGAGCGGGAGGCTGGGGCTATTGAAGACAAAGAAAAAATCATTGCAGGAAATTATGTATGTCTTTTTCCTTTTGATAGCGATTATTATTTTATTTCAGTGGTATACAACGCAAAATGAAGAGCGTATTGAGAATCGGAATAAGAATTATGCAGCAGATTCAGCGCGTCTTATGGCAGTACATATAGACGAAGAGCTGAACAATGCGCTGGATCTGATTAATACTTATACCTATTTTTTGGAGGAAGGGCTCAGCGAGCCTGTTGTCACCCCTGAGATTCTTAAAGGAATTGAAGAGCATTCCCAGTTTGATGCCTGCCTGTTCACAGATAGAAACGGTACGAACTATGCTTCTGACGGACGAATTTCCAATGCAGACACCCATGATTATTTCTTAAATGGCATGAAGGGGAAAAGAGGTATCACAGTGGTGTTCGACTCAGACTTTTTTAATGAAACTATGATCAGCTTTTATGCACCTGTCCGCTACAAGGGGGAGATTATAGGGGTGCTCAGAGGAACCTACCTTGCAGAGGAATACATGAAGGATATGCTTACCACAACCTACTTTGGCGAGGCAGCAGATGTTCATTTATGCATGCCGGACGGAACGGTGGTTGCCGGTTCTGACGGAAAGTCTCATACGGAAGATCTTCTTGAAATGCTGTTGGAAGCTGGTGTAATCGATGCAGATACGGCAAAGGATACACAGGCGATTTTTAAAAATGGCGGAGCCGGTGCATTTGTCTGTGATTCTGAGAGTAAAACGGATAATATTTGCGTCATGTACCTTCCTGAAAATGATTATGTGTTGGTACAGACGTTTCCCAAAAATGTGACCCAGCGTATGATCAGAGATGAGAATATGATTGGAATCCGGCTGGAAACTATGATGATAGGATTGTTTGTGATTTATATTCTGATGCTGATCATCCGCGCGGGGCGTGAAAGGAAACAGTTAGAGCAGGAAAACAGGGAGATGGGTTATATCATCGGCGGTGTTGAAACGCTGTTTCCCCGTTTTGCCATGGTAGATTTTGAAGCGGATACTTACCAGTATCTTGCGGGAACGAAACCAGAAGATGGAATTCTTGCGCAAAGTGGAAGTTATGAGGCGATGGCAAGGCATCTTAGCGCTCTCCTGATAGAGGAAAGTGAGCGAAAGGAGTTTGCAGAGCAGATTGATAAAAATGCGATTGTCGCAGCACTGTCAGATCATAAGGATTTACGGTTTGAATGCCGCGTGATGCGGAATCAGCATGTGGAATGGGAACATGTGAATGTCATCTGTCTGGAAAGAAAAGATGGAAAGGCGACTAAGGCTTTATTTACGCGCCAGGATATTACAGAAATTAAGGAGAAGGAACTGCGCGTTCAGGCAGAGATGGCACTGGCAAACCGTAAGGAGAGGCAGTATCGGATTGCAATCACTTCCGGCGCTATTTATACTTTTGAATTTAACCTGACACAGGATTTGATTGAGCAGGATATTATAAGCATAAGAAATGGAGAGGAAGTTTCCCTGCTTAAAAGGGCAGGATTAGAGGCGCCATGCAGGGCATCAGAATGTTTTGAAAAATGGAAGGCATACATATTAGAGGAATCTAAGGAAGAATACAACAGTAAGGTAAATACGGTATATTTGAAGGAACGCTTTGAACAGGGAGAAGCGGAAGTAGTTGCTGAATACTGGGGGATGGCTTCTGAGGAAGAGCAGATGTGCGTGCGGCAGTCATTTGTGATGACTCAGGATTATGATACAGGAGATATCATGGTATTGGTGGTGTCAAAGGATATCACGGACCGGGTCAAAAGGCAGAGAGAGCAGACACAGGCGCTGCAGGATGCGCTGATGCAGGCACAGCATGCCAACAGGGCAAAGACCACTTTCCTATCCAATATGTCCCACGATATACGTACGCCTATGAACGCAATTATAGGGTTTGCGACTATTGCAGCCAGCCATATTGACAATAAAGATCAGGTCAGGGACTGCCTGCAAAAGGTACTTTCTTCCAGCAATCATCTGCTTAGCCTGATCAATGACATTTTAGACATGAGCAGGATTGAAAGCGGAAAAGTGCAGATTAAAGAGCAGGAGTGTAATATTTCCCAGGTAATGCACAATCTGGTCAACATCATTCAGCCTCAGGTAAAGGCAAAACAGCTGGAATTGTTCATTGATACCTTCGAGGTGGCAAATGAAGAGGTGATTGCAGATGCTTTGAAGCTGAATCAGGTTTTCATAAATCTTTTGAGTAATGCTGTTAAGTATACGCCGGCGGGGGGCACCATTACCTTCCGCATTATGCAAAAGACCACGTTCCGCCACGGATATGGAGATTATATTTTTATCGTTAAGGATAACGGTATGGGGATGTCGCAGGAATTCGTGGAACATATCTTTGAACCTTTTGAGCGGGAAGTGACTACCACGCAAAGCGGCATTCAGGGAACGGGGCTTGGAATGGCGATTACCAAGAATATCATCGACATGATGGACGGAACCATCAGTGTGGAAAGTGAAATCGGCAAGGGAAGTACCTTTACGGTGGAACTCAGTCTTAAATTACAGGATGTGGAGAAAAATACAGAGCAGATAAAAGAACTGAACGGATTGAGAGCGCTGGTAGTAGATGATGATTTCCATGTCTGTGACAGTGTGAGCAAGATGTTAAAACAGATCGGCATGCGTGCTGAATGGACGACTTCGGGGAGGGAGGCGGCATATCGCGCCCAGCTCGCCTATGAAGAAGGGGATTCTTACCATACGTATATTATTGACTGGCAGATGCCGGAGACCAGTGGGGTGGAGACCGCAAAGAAAATACGGAGTGTAGTCGGTGAAGATGTACCAATTATTATTCTGACGGCGTATGACTGGACAGATATCGAGCAGGAGGCAAGGAAAGCGGGAATCACGGCATTTTGTGCAAAACCGCTTTTCATGTCGGATTTGAAAGCGGCGCTGCTGGCGGCAAATAATCTGGTTGACAAAGAAGATGTGGCAGCAGAATGGACAACGGCTGATTTTGGAGGAAAGCGTATTCTTTTGGTGGAAGACATTGAGCTGAACCGGGAAATCGCGGAAGTCATATTGGAGCAGACAGGATTTGTAGTTGAATCTGCGCCGGATGGAACGGATGCCGTGGAGATGGTAATAAAATCTGAGGAATATTATTATGATGCCGTGCTAATGGATGTGCAGATGCCGATTATGGATGGATATGAGGCAACAAGAACCATCAGGGCTTTGCCGAGAAAGGATGTAAAGACGCTGCCTATCATTGCAATGACAGCAAATGCTTTAGAGGAAGATAAAGAGGCGGCGCTTAAAAATGGAATGAATGCCCATATTGCAAAGCCGATCGACATGGACATCTTTATAAAGGTGCTTGGTCAGTTCTTGAAATGACATTGACTATTTTAGGCGTTGTAGCGTAAAATAAAATTGGCAGTTGACGTACCTATGACTGCTACATTGCAATATAATAATTATGATATTGAAGGTTATCAGTTCAAGACAATGGAAAAAAGTAATAAAAGTAGAACAAATGTAAGGAAAACTTTAATCATTACCGTGCTACTTGTATTTGTGGTACTTGGCAGCTATGTATTTTTTATTGCATCCAGGATATCAGGGGAGATGTCGCAGTCGGCAATTGGAAATCTGAGCGAGAATCTGGATTTGATTAAGGGGACGGTAGAAGTGCTCCTACAAAGGGAGGCGGAGTATCAGAAGCTGATTGCAGGGGAGATTGCAGTACTTGACGATCCGGAGGCATTTCTTCTTGCCTATGAGAGGAATGATACTGTGGTAAAGATATCCATGGTTTATTCAGGGGAGGAAGAAGGATTTTCCAATACAGGGGATGTATTTTCTCCCGCAGAACTGGATTTCTCTGCGGGAAATATGGTCAATCAACTTCCGGTTTCCACCTCATATATAAACGGAATGGGAACCTGGGCTTATACCATGAAGTGTCCGGTAATAAAGGACGGCAAAGAGATTGCAGTGCTTTATGTGGAGTATATTTATGAATCCTTTGATGGGGCACTTCCGGATAGATTTTATAACAGCAATGCCACCTTGTACATTATGGATGCAAAAAGCGAAAGATTCCTGCTAAAACCCAAGGGAGTTGGGGAGCGGGATGCAGGACATTTGAATTTAGAGGACTTTTATCGCGCCAATGCAATTCTGGAACAGGGCATCCAGAATGAAATCGCTGCAAATATAAAATCTGGCAGAAACGTAATGTTTTATCACAAGGTTCAGGGAAGAGACTCCCTCATTTACATGTGGGCGGTTAATGACGGAACCGTATATTTGATTGGTTATGTACCGGTAGAAGCGATTCAAAGAGAGGGTACTGCAGTAAACCAAAATATTTTAAGTGTGGTCATTGTCATGCTTGCAGCATTTTTGGTATGCTGTGTCTTATATCTTTTTTATGAGAAGCAACAGGCGAAGTTACGAAAAGAGAGGGAGACGGAGCGTGAGATGCACAACCAGCAGCTTGCGGAAGCACTGCAGGCGGCGCAGGTCGCCAGTCGTTCAAAGACCACTTTCCTCTCCAATATGTCCCATGACATCCGGACGCCGATGAATGCCATTTTAGGATTTACCACACTTCTTGCCAAAGATGCAGATAATCCTGCCAAGGTGAGAGAATATACCAAGAAGATCACTGCGTCAGGTCAGCATCTGTTAGGGTTAATTAATGACGTTTTGGATGTGTCAAAAATTGAAAGCGGAAAAGCCGTGCTGACTATCGGTGAATTTACGCTGAGCGGTATGCTTTCTGCCGTTGATTCCATTATCCGTCCGGCAGCAAAGGAAAAGGGACAGAACTTTGAAGTTTCTGTGGCAGGAATAAAGCGGGAATATCTGCTTGGCGACGAGACGAGACTGAAACAGGTCTTGATCAATTTGCTTTCCAATGCGGTAAAATATACCCAGGAAGGCGGAAACATCTTTTTGCGTATGACAGGGATGGAAAAGCGTTCAGACCAGTTTGAGCATATCCGCATTGAGGTTGAGGATAATGGGTTTGGCATGACGCCGGAATATCTGGAAATCATTTTTGATGCATTTACCAGAGCTGAGAACAGCACCACAAATAAAGTGCAGGGGACAGGGCTTGGAATGGCAATCACCAAAAATATTGTGGAACTTATGGGAGGAACCATAGAGGTTGCAAGCGAAGTGGGAAAAGGAAGCCTATTCACGGTAGATTTGGAACTGCGTATTGCAGACCAGGAGGCTGACGCGAAGTTCTGGAGAGAGCATGGAATCTTCCGAATCCTTGCAATAGATGATGACTTGCAGATTTGTCAGAATATACAGAACTTTATGGAGGATACGGGAGTTTTGGTAGATACCATATTTGAAGGAGAAGCGGCAGTGGATGCCGTCTGCAGAACCTGTAAAGAAGGAAATCCTTATCAGCTGATTCTAATGGATTTCAAAATGCCAGGGCTTGACGGTGTTGAAGCGGTAAGGAAGATCAGAGAAAGCGTGTCTGAGTATATTCCGGTTTTGCTTTTGATGCCAAATGATGGTGAAGAGATAGAGGAGGAGGCGGTTCGGGCAGGAGCTGATGGATTTTTGACAAAACCATTTTTCATCTCCGAACTCAGGGAGAAGATTCTTGAAAGGGATGGAAGGCAGGATGACCTGATACAGGAAGAAGCACAGGGAAAGGAAGTCAGCCTTAAGGGGCGGAATTTTCTTGTAGCGGAGGATAATGAGATTAATGCGGAAATCCTGAAAGAATTGTTGGGAATAGAAGGCGCGGCATGTGAGATTGTTGCAAATGGAAAGTTGGCGCTGGAACGTTTTGAGCAGGCAGCAGAAGGTGAGTTTGACGCGATTATCATGGATGTGCAGATGCCGGTGATGAACGGCTATGAGGCAACAAAACATATCCGGACGTTGGAGAGGGAGGACGCATGTTCCATACCCATTATTGCAATGACTGCAAATGCATTTGCTGAGGATGTGAAGGAGGCCATAGCAGCAGGCATGAATGCGCATGTATCCAAGCCGGTAGATATGGAACTTTTAAAAAGGACGATTTATCAATATATTGTTATAGAGAGGTTATAAAAGAAAAATGAAGAAAGGTGTCAAAAAATGGGGGATGCTTTTGACTGCTGGAACAATGCTGCTTTGGCTGACCAGCTGCGGACAGAAGGCAGATATTGGCATCAATCTGGTGGAGGATGATGACAATAACCAAAGGGAAGTCAATCTATTTGGTCCTACAGAAAAAGCTAATCCAGAGGCAGATAACATTGCAAGGAGTGCACAGGAACTGACGGTCCTAATGGTGGAAGAACAGCTTGGGCTGAGAGTGAATTACAGAACTTACACGGCAGAGGATTTTCAGGATAAAACTTATGATGAAGTGATTATAGACAGAGTGCGCAGCCATATGGACGACTTTTATTTACTCAATCCTGATGCTATTCAAATTTTAGGGATGGAGGGAGAATTGGCAGATCTGTCAGACCGGGCATGTGCCGCCAATCTGAGGGAAGTCGTAAAGACGGCAAATACAGTAAACGGAAAGCTGGTAGCGATTCCACAGGAAGTAGTTGCACATGGTCTGTTTGTCAATAAAGATTTGTTCGATAAATATGAGCTGGAATTGCCTGAAACGCCTGAAGATTTGCTGGAATGCTGCAGGGTGTTCAAAGAAAATGGGATTGAGACGCCAATCGGGGCAAACCGCTGGTGGCTGGAAAATTTTGTTCTGGCACAGGCTTATGCAGAACTATATAATGGAGGTAATACGGAGGCACAGATTAAAGCGCTCAATGATGGGGAGACAAAATTAAGTGATTATATGCGGCCAGGTTTTGAGTACCTCAAAAAAATGATGGATCTGGGCTACATTGATGCAGAGGCGGCGCGCACGTATGAAGCGATAGAGGGAGAGGGACCTGATTTCCTGGCGCAGAAAACGCCTATCGTTATGGCCTATTGGAGCGCTGCAAATGCAGAGACAGCTTATGGGAATGCTGATTTTAATATGCAGGTGATCGGATTTCCAAGCGAGCTGGGGCAGATGCCGGTGGTGTCCATGACTGGATATGGGGTCGGTATTCAGGCGGAGCATCTTGAGGACGCGCTGGATGTGCTGGATGTGATGCTTTCAGATGAGGCGCTTTTACTTTACGCGGAGCATAATCAGGTGATTTCGCCGTCCCAAAATGTGGAGGTAGAGTGTATTGACGCGCTAAAGCCGCTTAATGACAGGATTAACGAGGGCTATTATGTTCTTGGATCGAATGCAAATATGAAAGTAGAGCAGTGGGGAAATACATGCTTGATTGTCAGAGAACTTTTAGGCGGAGCATCCGTTGATGAATGTATGGCAGAATTTGACCGGCTGCAGGAAGAAGCGTTGAAGAAATAGAAAGTAAATTGTAAAACAAGGGAGGAAATCGTATGTACCATTGCCGAATTCAGTTTTATTTCATAGGTCAGCAGTGTAGAATATTTGAAATAATCAGGGGAATGAGTCCGTTTGAACACTTTACCCATGTGTTTATGCAAAGTGATACGCTTCAGGAAGCGCTTGCGGCAAAGGCAGATGTGATGCTGGTTCATTTATCAGGCATGGATGTCAAGGAAACGCTGGAAGGAATCTTATCATGCAGGAACAAGGAAGCGGAGCTTATTCTGCTGGCAGATAAAGAACAGATGGCTTCCCTCTCCGATTGGCTGTCGGAAGTGAAAGACGTCTGGATACTGCCTATGGCTGATGAGGAAATACAGTTTCGCTTTTTAAGATGGCAGCAGACCTGTAAGATGAGTAAGGATTTCTGGCAGACCAACCATTTTTTTGAATCTACTATCAACCATATTCCGAACTTAATCTGGTATAAAGATAAGGCAGGCATTCACGAGAAGGTGAATGACAGCTTCTGTGCGACGGTAAACAAGACAAAGCAGCAGGTAGAAGGTCAGGGGCATGCATACATATGGGATGTGGAGCAGGACGATCCTGCCTGCATAGAGTCAGAGCAGGAAGTCATGACGAAGAGACAAACCTGTGTGGCGGAGGAAATCATTGAAACCGGAGCGGGAAAGAGAATACTTACCACATATAAATCTCCTCTGTACGATTTGGATGGAAGCGTTATGGGGACGGTAGGCGTCGCAATCGATGTAACCCAGGAGAGAGCCTATGAAGAGGAGATTGTCAGAAAAAATAATGCGATGGAAGCAATTTTCATGTCTCTTGACTGTGGTGTAATCTGTCATACCGTAGATGAATCGCGGATTCTGAATGTAAATGATGCCGCTCTTAAGATTTTGGGGTATGAATCTAGGAGCGAGCTGTTGAAAAACGGATTTGATATGGTAGCTTCTTCCGTCGTGGAAGAAGACAGGGAAAAGCTTCAAACATGTATTGCGGGGTTGAAGAAGGAAGGGGATATCGGCAATGTTGAGTACCGGGTGGAACATAAAAACGGGGATATCCTGCATGTTATGGGTAATATTAAGCTTATCAACGAGAATGGAGAATTGTGTTACCGGCGTTTCCTCCTGGATTATACTGCTCAGAAAATGTTGGAAAAAGAAAATGAACGGCATCAGGCGGAACTGGTACAGGCGTTAAGTATCGACTATAATGTGGTATGCTTCTTTGATCTTGATACGGGAATGGGCGTTACATTGAGGCATGACAGCGGAAACGGTTATATGTTCGACGCTCCTGCAGGCGAAAAAATTTCATTAGAAGAAAGCATGGATATTTACATACGGGAGTTCGTACATGAGGAGGACAAGGAGATGTTAAGGAAAGCCTCCACCATAGAAAAGCTGAAAGAAGAGCTGGAAGAAAAAGATTTGTATCATGTGAACTACCGGACGCTTAAAAGCGGTAAATATAAATATTATCAGATGAAGGCTGTGCGCGCGGGAACATGGGATAATCACTATGGCGTCGTGCTGGGATTCCACAGTGTGGATGAAGAAATCCGTAAAGAAATGGGGAAGAAGGATCTGCTGGAAAATGCACTTATGCAGGCAAATAAGGCAAACAAGGCAAAGAGCGAATTCCTTTCAAACATGTCTCATGATATCAGGACGCCGATGAATGCAATCATTGGATTTACGACGCTGGCAATTTCTCATATCGACCGTAAGGAGCAGGTGGCAGAATACCTTGACAAGATTATGATTTCAGGAAATCATCTGTTTAATTTGATCAATGATGTGCTGGATATGAGCCGTATCGAAAGCGGTAAAGTGCATTTGGAAGAAAAGCCGTGCTCCTTGCAGGAAGTTTTGCAGGAACTGTGCAATATATTACATCCGGATGTCAATGCAAAGAAGCTTGCGTTTCATGTTGATACGGCGGAACTTAAAGATGAGGAGATTTATTGTGATAAGCTGAGACTGAATCAGGTTCTCTTGAATTTGGCAAGCAATGCCGTTAAATATACGGACGAAGGAGGAAGTATAGGCATCAGAGTCGTTCAGAAAAAAGGTGCGCCGACAGGTTATGCAAATTATGAATTTTCAATCCGGGATACTGGAATCGGTATGAGCGAGGAATTTGTCACTCATGTTTTCGATCCTTTTGAGAGAGAAGAAAACTCTACACTCAGCGGGATACAGGGGACTGGTCTGGGAATGGCGATTACAAAAAATATTGTAGATATGATGAATGGAACCATTTCTGTGAAGAGCAAGCAGGGGGTTGGATCAGAGTTTATCGTTTCGTTTACATTCCGTCTGCAGCCACAGCAGAGAAATCAGGCGGAATCGGAAAATGGCATCTGCGTAGCAATGCATGAAAATAAGACATGCGCAGGCACCTATGGTAAGGACATGGAAAAGCTGCGTACGGGGCGGATCTTACTGGTGGAGGACGTGGAACTGAATCAGGAGATTGCCGTGACGATTTTGGGAGATGCCGGATTTTTGACGGAAGTTGCAGGGAATGGACAAATTGCAGTAGATATGATAAAAAAATCCGAGCCTGGATATTATCAGCTGGTGCTCATGGACGTGCAGATGCCTGTAATGAATGGATATGAAGCAACAAGAGCAATCCGCAGGCTGGATAATAGGAAACTGGCATCGATTCCTATTCTCGCCATGTCGGCAAATGCTTTTGAAGAGGATAAGCAGGAGGCATTGAAATGCGGCATGAATGGTCATATTGCAAAGCCTATAGATGTGCAGAACTTATTTGAGACCTTAAATAAAATGTTGACTAATGTAGTGTAAGAGGAAACATGATGTTACCGGAGTTATTTTTAAGCAGAATGGAAGAGATGTTAGGGGAAGAGTTTCAGGAATTTCTTTCGGGTTATCAGATGCCATCGTCGCTTTCCCTGCGGGTGAATTTGCTGAAAGGAACAGAAGAAGAGCTGCAAAGAAAGGCAGGTTTCTTAAGGGAACCGATACCCTGGGCGGCAGGGGGGTTTTACTGCAAAGAAGAGGAAAAGCCGGGGAAACATCCCTTCCATGAGGCGGGCGCTTATTATATTCAGGAGGCAAGCGCTATGGCGCCGGCGGCATATCTGGGTGCGGAGCCAGGAGATAGGATACTGGATTTGTGTGCCGCGCCTGGAGGAAAGAGCACGCAGATTGGGGCAGACCTGCGGGGAGAGGGGCTCTTGATTTGTAACGAGATACATCCCCAGAGGGCAAAGATACTTGCAGAGAATATAGAGCGTATGGGAATACGAAATGCGCTGGTGGTCAGCCATAAACCGGATTTTTTGGCGCAGCGCTTTCCTTCTTATTTTGACAAAATCTTAGTGGATGCGCCCTGCTCCGGGGAGGGAATGTTCAGGAAAAAGGAAGAGTCGGTTAAGGAATGGAGCCTGGAAAATGTAAAAATGTGTTCACAGAGGCAGAGCGATATCCTTGAAAGCGCTGCTGTGATGTTAAGACCCGGAGGAAAAATGGTTTATTCTACTTGTACCTTTGCACCGGAAGAAGATGAGGGGACGGTCTGTCGTTTCTTAGAGGGGCATCCTGAATTTCATTTGGAGGAAATAAAGAAGTTCCCGGGAATGTCGCAGGGGCGTGCATATTTTGGAGAAACAGACCATAGGGAAGTTGAAAAGACGATAAGACTCTGGCCCCATAAGCTGAAAGGGGAAGGACATTTTGTGGCGTGCTTCCGAAAGGAAGGAGAATTGCCGAAAGGCGTGCCGCCTTTAGGAGGAGAGGAAAAAGGAATTTCGCTGAAAGAATGTGTGGAGTGGGACGCATTTGAACGTCAGTATCTGAAAACTATATTGGACGGAATCTATTTAAGATTTGGGGATCAGTTATATCTGGCACCGGAAAACGCGCCGTCTCTTAAGGGGCTTAAGGTGTTAAGAGCGGGTCTTCACCTGGGGACGCTTAAGAAGAATCGGTTTGAGCCTTCCCACGCGCTTGCCCTTGCCATGAGGGCTGAGGAAGCGGCATATAAATGGGATTTATCTGTTTCGGAGGCAGTCCGCTATCTGGCAGGGGAGACTTTTGCTGCGGAAGGTGAGAAAGGGTGGTATCTGATTATGGTGGAAGGGTACAGTCTTGGCTGGGGAAAACTTGCTGGCGGAGTGATGAAGAACCATTATCCCAAGGGACTTAGAAAATAGGAGTGAAATGAGGAAGAACATGAAAAAGGCAATAGGCACGACTGTTCTTGGTCTGATCGTTGTGATGATGCTTACAGGCTGTGCAGGGAATAAAAATGAAAATATTGCTGCCGGCATGACGGCGGTGGAGGCGCTGGATTATGACGGCGCTCTGATCAGCTTTGAGGCTGCAAGGCAGGCGGGAGAGGACGAGCGTCTTTTATATAGAGGCGAGGGAATGGCATATATGGGGAAAACAATGTATGCCGAGGCGGCGCAGGCATTTGAGACGGCGCTTTCCCTCAGCAGCGGCAGGATTAATGGCATGGATTATGACATCAATTATTACCTTGCTGCTGCTTATTACAAACAGGGAGAACTGGGCAGGGCAGTTGATGTATACAGTGCAATCATTGCGCTCAGGGATAGTGAACGGGATGCTTATTATTTAAGGGGGGCTATTTATGCCCAGCAGGGAAATCTTGATCTTGCGAAAGCGGATTTTGACAGGACGATTGCCCTCAAAAAGAATGATTACGACAGACTGATTGCAATATACGGTGTTTTAGAGGATGCCGGCTTTAAGGGGGCAGGACAGGAGTATCTGCAGGCAGCGATGGACGCGGGCACAAAGGATATGACAAATTATGAAAAGGGGCGTATCTGCTATTATCTTGAGGATTATGAAAATGCCAGGACTTATCTGGAAAAAGCGCGGGATGAAGGCGGATATGAGGCAGTTCTTTTTCTGGGAAAAACTTACGAGACGCTGGGAGATAATAACTATGCAATCAGTGTCTATAGTACCTATTTGGAGAGTGAGGGCCCTAATCCACAAGTGTTGAATCAATTGGGACTGTGCAAGATGCAGACGGGCGACTATGTAGGCGCGCTTGACAATTTTCAGGCAGCAATGAACATAGAAGGAAACGGTATGATGCAGGTGCTTAAACTTAACGAGATCATTGCATATGAAAGACTTGGGGAATATAAGAATGCGTCGGTCCTGATGGACGGATATTTAAAGACATATCCAGATGATGAGGAAGCAAAGAGGGAATATACGTTTCTGCAGACCAGATGAAAAAGTGATAACACAACATATTATGTTGACGATATTGTGTCAATACAATATGTTGTGTTTTTTGTTGACTTTTATTTTGGCGGATGATACACTTTTATTACACGGTGTCTGAGAAATGAAATTGGAGGGGTTATAGATGTTTCAGGTTATCAAAAGAGAAGGGGATGTAGCAGATTTTACTTTGACCAAGATCAGTGATGCAATCATGAAGGCGTTTAACGCTACAGATGTCCAGTATAACAATGATGTGGTGGATCTTCTGGCGCTTCGCGTGACGGCTGATTTTCAAGGGAAAGTGAAAGAAGATTGTGTTCATGTGGAAGACATACAGGATAGTGTGGAAAAAGTGCTGGAGCAGACCGGCTATGCGGAAGCGGCAAAGGCATACATCCTGTACCGCAAGCAGCGTGAAAAAATGCGTACCATGAAGTCGACCATCTTGGATTATAAAGATGTGGTAAACAATTATGTCAAGGTGGAAGATTGGCGTGTAAAAGAAAACTCCACCGTTACTTATTCCGTGGGCGGTCTTATCTTAAGCAACTCAGGCGCGGTTACAGCCAATTACTGGCTTTCGGAAATATATGATGAAGAGATTGCACAGGCGCATAGGAATGCAGATCTACACATTCATGATTTGTCCATGCTCACCGGATACTGTGCCGGCTGGTCCTTGAAGCAGCTGATTACCCAGGGACTTGGGGGCATCACAGGCAAGATTACATCGGCGCCCGCGGCGCATCTGTCTGTGCTTTGCAACCAGATGGTGAATTTCCTTGGCATCATGCAGAATGAGTGGGCAGGCGCACAGGCATTTTCCTCCTTTGATACGTATCTGGCGCCTTTTGTCAAGGCAGACGATCTTTCTTACAAAGAGGTAAAGAAATGTATTGAAGCATTTATCTATGGCGTAAATACGCCCAGCCGCTGGGGAACCCAGGCGCCTTTTTCCAATATCACGCTGGACTGGACGGTGCCGACAGATTTGGCGGAGCTTCCTGCCATCGTGGGCGGAAAAGAAATGGATTTTAAATATAAGGATTGCAAGAAGGAAATGGATATGATCAACAAAGCCTTCATTGAAACGATGATTGAGGGCGATGCTAATGGCAGAGGATTTCAGTATCCGATTCCTACCTATTCGATTACCAGAGACTTTGACTGGTCAGACACAGAAAACAACCGCCTTTTGTTTGAAATGACGGCAAAGTATGGAACGCCTTATTTTTCCAATTATATCAATTCGGATATGGAACCTAGCGATGTGCGCAGTATGTGCTGCCGTCTGCGACTGGATTTAAGGGAGCTGCGCAAAAAGACAGGCGGTTATTTTGGCTCAGGAGAGAGCACGGGAAGTGTTGGCGTGGTAACCATCAATATGCCCCGAATTGCGTATTTATCTTCCAACAAGGATGATTTTTACAGGCGTCTCAATAAAATGATGGACATTGCAGCCAGATCCCTTAAGATGAAGCGGGATGTGATCACCCGTCTTTTGGAGGAGGGGTTGTATCCATACACCAAACATTATCTTGGGACCTTTGACAATCATTTTTCCACCATCGGTCTTTTAGGTATGAATGAGGTGGGGCTGAATGCCAACTGGCTCAGGGCAGACCTGACCGATAAACGCACCCAGGAATTTACTAAAGAAGTATTGAACCATATGCGCAACAGACTTTCCGATTATCAGGAGCAGTACGGCGATTTATATAACCTGGAGGCAACGCCTGCGGAAAGTACGACGTATCGCCTTGCAAAGCATGACAAGAAGAGATGGCCTGCAATCAAAACGGCGGGAAAGATGGGAGATACGCCTTATTACACAAATTCCTCCCACCTGCCGGTGGATTTTTCAGAGGATATTTTCGATGCACTGGATATTCAGGACGAGCTTCAGACCCTGTATACCTCGGGAACGGTATTCCACGCATTTTTGGGGGAAAAGCTTCCTGACTGGAAGGCAGCGGCAGACCTTATAAGAACCATTGCAGAGAATTATAAGCTGCCCTATTACACCCTTTCCCCTACCTATTCGATCTGCAGGGAACATGGATATCTGGCAGGAGAACAGAAGACTTGTCCTTGCTGCGGTAAGATGACGGAGGTCTATAGCCGCATTACAGGCTATTACAGACCAGTACAGAATTGGAATGACGGAAAGCTGCAGGAATATGCCAACCGTAAGAATTATGATGTATCTAAGTCCGTGCTGAAAAAGCCGGTTACCAGTATCGTGACGCTCTCCGGTTATGAGGATGACGATATAAAGGTTTCCGTGGAGGCGCCGGAAAACATTGCATATCTTTTTGTGACCAAGACTTGCCCTAATTGCAGGCTTGCAAAAGAATATTTGAAGGATTTCCGATATGTACTCATCGATGCGGAAGAAAACGTGGAACTGGCACAAAAATACGGTGTCATGCAGGCGCCTGCCCTTGTGGCGGTAAACGGCAGCTCATTTAAGAAGTATGTCAATGCATCCCGCATCAGGCAGTTTGTGGAGAGTCAGAAGAAAATACAGACGGCGGAGTGTAATTTATAGATAAACTATTTTGAAAAATTTAGGAAAGACGTTGCAAGGACAACGTCTTTCTTGTATGATGAAACAAATGTGGAAGAAGAAAGGAAGAAAACGATGATTAACAAACTGATTTCCAAAATTAAAGCGACGGGTGCGCCCATTGTGGTGGGGCTCGATCCCATGATGAAATTTGTTCCTGGACATATTCAGAAGAAGGCGTTTGCAGAATATGGAGAAACGCTTGAAGGGGCGGCGGAAGCAATTTGGCAGTATAACAAAGAAATCGTTGATCATATTTATGATATCATTCCGGCGGTAAAGCCTCAGATTGCCATGTACGAGCAGTTCGGTATTCCGGGACTTGCTGCCTTTAAGAAAACCGTGGACTATTGCAAGGAAAAAGACCTGGTGGTAATCGGTGATATTAAAAGAGGTGATATTGGCTCTACTTCGGAGGCGTATGCGGTTGGGCATTTAGGCAAGGTGACGGTGGGAAGCAAGTCTTATTATGGATTTGATGAGGATTTTGCAACGGTTAACCCTTATTTAGGATCAGATGGCGTCAATCCCTTTATCAAGGTATGTAAAGAAGAAAAAAAAGGGTTGTTTATTCTCGTAAAAACTTCCAATCCCAGCAGTGGGGAATTTCAGGACAGGCAGATTGCGGATGCGGAAAACAGACCGCTCTATGAGGTGGTAGGCGAGCAGGTTGCCAAGTGGGGCGAGGCGCATATGGGAGACGCTTACAGCTACATCGGAGCAGTCGTAGGGGCGACATACCCGGATATGGGGAAGATTCTCCGCAAGGTAATGCCAAAGAGCTACATTTTGGTGCCGGGATATGGAGCACAGGGCGGAAAGGGAGCCGATCTGGTTCATTTCTTTAATGAGGATGGATTGGGCGCAATCGTCAATTCCTCCAGAGGAATCATAGCTGCTTATCAGCAGGAAAAATATGCGTCTTTTGGCGCAGAGAATTTCGGGGAAGCGTCGCGGTCTGCGGTTATCGATATGAGAGAAGATATTGCTGGGGCTTTGAACAGCAGATAGATAGTTGAATACAAATGGCAAATGTGGTAAAATTGGAAAGAAATTGAAGGACGGAGGATTTTTTGACAATGGAACAGTATAAGCAGGAATTTATCGAATTTATGGTAGACTGCCAGGTGCTCAAGTTTGGCGAATTTACATTGAAGAGCGGTAGAAAATCTCCGTTTTTTATGAATGCCGGCGGTTATGTGACTGGCGCTCAGCTCCTAAAGCTGGGGGAATATTACGCTAAGGCGATTCATGACAATTACGGTCTTGATTTTGATGTGTTATTTGGACCTGCCTATAAGGGGATTCCGCTTACGGTAGCCACCACCATGGCGCTCAGCAGTCTTTATGGCAAGGAGATCCGGTATTGTTCAAACCGTAAGGAAGTGAAGGATCACGGAGATACAGGTATTTTGCTTGGAAGCAAGTTAAAGGACGGGGACAAGGTAGTCATAATTGAGGATGTGACGACTTCGGGTAAATCCATCGAGGAGACCTACCCCATCATCAAGGCACAGGCGGATGTGGAAGTGAAAGGGCTGATTGTTTCCTTGAATCGCATGGAAAGGGGACAGACGGATGCGAGTGCGCTTTCTGAAATTAAGGAGAAATACGGATTTGATGCAAATGCCATCGTGAATATGCAGGAAGTGGTGGAGCATTTGTATCATAAGCCTTATAAAGGGCAGATTTATATTGACGATGCGATAAAAGCAGCAATCGATGCATATTATGAGGAGTATGGAGCAAAGTAAACTTATTATTTGGAAGGAGCGTCGGTATGGAAGAAAAGGTTTATAAGACCATGAACGGAGCAGGGGCAACATGTATTGCAGTAGGCGTAGTGACACTTGTGACAGGTATTGTCTGCGGGATATTGATGATTATAGGCGGCGCAAAGCTGCTTGCAGGAAAGTCGAAAATCTTATTTTAAAGCAAGGGGCATTTCTATCAATAGGAATGCCTTATTTATGAGAAGTAAAAAGAGGCATGGGAATGTTAAGATCAAAGGGGTTTATTTTTACAAATAAAGAGCATACTCAAAAAGGAATCATGTCAACGATTTTGGGTATTCTTGCCAGCGTAACGTTGGGAATCGCAGTTTACCAGTCCTATACAAACGGCGGAGCGCCTTCTGATAAGTATGCAGCGGCGGCGCTCCTTGCCATAATCTTTATGGTGACAGGTTTGGTTCTTGGCATATGTTCTACCACTGAAAAGGAAAAATTCAGGCTGTTTACTGTGCTGGGGATTTTTGTTAATGTTTTGGCATTTGGCATGCTGAGTCTTATTTTATTTGCAGGAGCGTATGTGGATTGATGATTGAAGAGAGATTTTTACTTGCAAAAGAACGGATACAGGAGATAAAAAACGAAAATATATTGCAGGAGGGTTTTAACCTGTATTTTGTCAAAGTGGCAGAGTTTTTGGATATGATCTGTGATACATGGGATTTTGTGAAGGCGGATGGACTTAAGGCAGCGCCTATAGAGGAACTTAGGGAGAGGAATTATAAGCTTTATGAAGATATCCTTGAAGAACAGTACGGACATAGTTATGCGAACCCCGAATACAGTGTTTTGCTTTTCGGGGAGGCGTATGGGAGATTCCTTGCCTTTTTGTATGCGGAAATGCGCAGTCTGATTCCGCTTGTTTATGAACGTAGGCTTGCAGACATGGTGATTCGCCTGGAATTGTTTCTGGAGGTGTACGGTTCTTTTTGCTGTGCGCAGGAAGAAAATCAGGCAGCGCCGGATGTGGAAGCACTCTCCCAGATTGCTTACTGGTATGTGAG
Organism: Lachnospiraceae bacterium; assembly: GCA_011959285.1. Taxonomy (GTDB): domain Bacteria; phylum Bacillota; class Clostridia; order Lachnospirales; family Lachnospiraceae; genus Suilimivivens. Next base: position 20,511 of record BLLW01000021.1, read on the forward strand.
CGACTATGCCAGGGATGCTGCCAAAAAGAAACTGGAAGACATGCTGGATAGGAAGTCTGATTTTGCACTTCATATCATAGAGGGCGATCTGTCAGATCCAAGATACCTTTACTACTTCGGAGAATACATTACAGACAATGAAATCGAGACTTATCGTCATCTGCAGGGACTGCCGGAGGAGACGCTGCAGAAAATGGCAGACACCTATACAGAAGGATACAGGATAGGATTTATTACAGGAAATAAGGATATCACCAAGAAGAAGACGGTAAGCATCAGGTATATTCTGGGCTTTGAACCTATGATCAAAAAGGCGGTAGTGAATTTTAGGGAAATGGGGCTTGACGCCACCATATACCGTGCCCCTTCCAGCATTCTAGAGGGAAGGGGAATGAACAGGCTTGGATATTACGGCGCCATTCCCAATAAACAGTATGATTTCGATCACAAGGACGATCAGGCGCTGGTTCTTGATAAACGCTTGGTGCAGGTGCGGATTGAGGCATTAAAGGAAGCCTATGAGGAATATAAAGAGCTTGCCGGCGTTTTCGGAGGACCGGCAGTGATGGAGGTATTCGGGGAAAAGCAGTGTGACCTAAAGGAAAAGCCGCAGGCAATTCATTTGTCGGATGCCCAGCAGAAGCTGACGGTGGAATATATGGCGGCAGCGGGAGAGATTCAGAACCGCTATATCAAAGGAGATGAGAGGAGTTTCACCATCATTGCTTTTCCTGTGCCGGAAATCGGAAAGGACTTTGCGGCGATTTTTGATGAAGTGATACGCATCAATACCCTTGATTACGGACTTTACCAGAGGATGCAGCAGACCATCATCGATACCTTGGATCAGGGGAAATATGTACTGATCAAAGGGATGCGGGGGAATAAGACCAATATGAAGGTGATGCTCCATACGCTCACAGAGCCCCTGCGGCAGACCAATTTTGAAAATTGTGTGGCAGATGTCAATATCCCTGTCGGGGAAGTTTTTACATCACCGGTACTAACAGGGACAGAAGGCGTGCTGCATGTAAGCCGCGTTTACTTAAATGAGATGGAATATAAGAACATGACGCTGACTTTTCAGGATGGCATGATTACAGACTATGATTGCAGTAATTTTGACAAAGAAGAGCAGAACCGAAAATATATCAAGGATAATGTGCTCTGCCATCACGATACCCTTCCTCTTGGGGAATTTGCAATCGGCACCAATACCACTGCCTTTGTGGCAGCCAGAAAATATGGAATAGAAGATAGGCTGCCAATCCTGATTGCAGAAAAGACAGGTCCCCATTTTGCGGTGGGGGATACCTGCTATTCCCATGCGGAAGAGGTGGCAGTCTATAATCCCGACGGTAAGGAGATTATAGCCAGAGACAATGAACACTCTATTAAGAGAAAAGAAGGCGATCCTATGGCATACTTTAACTGTCATACTGATATTACCATTCCTTATGATGAACTAGGAGAGGTCAGCGTGGTTACCTATGATGAAAGGGTCATTCCTATTATAGAAGAGGGCAGATTTGTACTGCCAGGCTGTGAAGAACTGAATATTCCTTTGGAAGATATGAAAATATAGTTGTAGAGAAGCAGTGTTTTATAGTATGATGTTATAGAATAATAGACACAGAAGAACGGAGGTAACAAATATGGCACAAGTAGGAATCGTTATGGGCAGTGATTCTGATATGCCGGTTATGGCAAAGGCAGCGGATGTCCTTACAGAACTTGGAATTTCGTTTGAAATGAAAATTATTTCAGCTCACAGAGAGCCGGATGTATTTTTTGAATATGCAAACACGGCGGAGGAGAAGGGATTTAAAGTGATTATTGCAGGGGCAGGCATGGCAGCACATCTGCCGGGCATGTGTGCAGCGATTTTTCCTATGCCGGTAATTGGGATTCCTATGCATACCACTTCGCTTGGAGGACGGGATTCTTTATATTCCATCGTGCAGATGCCTTCAGGCATACCGGTGGCAACGGTTGCCATCAACGGCGGAGCAAATGCAGGGCTTCTGGCGGCAAAGATTCTTGCAACTTCTGATGGGGAGCTGCTTAAGAAGCTGAAAGACTACAGCCAGAACCTGAAAGAAAGCGTTCAGAAAAAGGACGAAAGACTTGCCCAGGTGGGTTACCAGAATTATTGATAAGCAACCAGAAAGGAACGGATAAAAAACATGGATTATAAGAAAGCCGGAGTGGATATCGAGGCGGGTTACCGCAGTGTGGAATTGATGAAAGAATACGTAAGGGAAACGACAAGACCGGAAGTGCTAGGAGGACTGGGCGGCTTTTCGGGCGCGTTTTCTCTTGCTTCTATTAAGAATATGGAAAAGCCGACCCTGGTTTCAGGGACCGATGGTGTGGGAACCAAGATAAAGCTGGCATTTCTTATGGACCAGCATGACACGGTGGGAATCGACTGCGTTGCCATGTGCGTGAATGATATTGTATGCGCAGGCGGCGAACCTTTATTTTTCTTAGACTATATTGCCTGCGGAAAGAATTACCCGGAAAAGATTGCTGCAATCGTAAAAGGGGTGGCAGAAGGCTGCAAGCAGGCAGGAGCAGCCTTGATTGGCGGTGAGACGGCAGAGCATCCCGGGCTTATGCCGGAAGATGAGTACGATTTGGCAGGATTTGTGGTGGGTGTGATCGATGAAAAGGATTTGATTACAGGAGCAGATATTAAGCCGGGCGATGTGCTTGTGGGGATTGCCTCATCAGGCGTGCATAGTAATGGATTTTCTCTGGTGAGAAAAGTGTTTGAAATGACCAAGGAAAGCCTTGATACATACTATGATGAACTTGGAAAAACCCTTGGAGAGGCGTTGCTTGAACCAACTAAGATTTATGTAAAGGCATTAAAGAGTATAAAGGAAGCGGGAGTGGTCATCAAAGGATGCAGCCATATTACAGGCGGCGGCTTTTATGAAAATATTCCCAGAATGCTGCCGGAGGGTGTATGCGCAGAGGTACACAAGAACAGCTACCCGATTCCTGCGATTTTTAAGCTCCTTCAAAATAAAGGTAAGATAGAAGAACAGATGATGTATAATACTTATAATATGGGGCTTGGCATGGTGCTTGCCGTGGATCCGGCAGATGCTGACAGGGCGGTTGCTGCTATTAAAGCGGCAGGAGAAACTGCTTATGTGGTAGGTGAGGTAAAGACCGGTGAAAAGGGAGTGAACCTATGCTAAACATTGTGGTATGTGTTTCCGGCGGGGGAACGAACCTGCAAGCAATTATTGACGGTGTGGCAGAAGGAAGAATCAGGAACACGAAGATTGTTGGCGTCATAAGCAATAATGCAGGAGCATACGCACTGACGCGGGCAAAAGATGCCGGGATTCCTGCTTTTTGTATTTCTCCTAAGAAGTTTGAAAACCGTGAGAACTTTAATCAGGCATTTTTAGCGCAATTAGAAGCGCTTGCGCCTGACCTCATCGTTCTGGCGGGGTTCCTTGTGATCCTCCCGGAAAAGATGATAGAAGTGTATCGGAACCGTATCATCAATATTCATCCGTCCCTGATTCCTTCCTTTTGCGGCACAGGATATTATGGGCTTAAAGTGCATGAGGCGGCGCTTACAAGAGGCGTGAAGGTGACAGGGGCAACCGTACATTATGTGGACGAAGGGACGGACACGGGCAGGATTATTATGCAGAAGGCGGTGGAGGTTTTGGAAGGCGATACGCCGGAAGTTCTTCAGCGCAGGGTCATGGAGCAGGCAGAGTGGGTCATTCTGCCGAAAGCGATTGATGAGATCGCCTCATCAAGGGAATAAAGAAAGGAATGACGAAAGTGAAAGTTTTGATTGTGGGAAGCGGCGGCAGGGAACATGCGATCGCTGCCAGCGTTGCGAAGAGTAAAAAGGTAGATGAGATTTATTGTGCACCCGGAAATGCAGGAATCGGCATGATTGCACAGTGCGTTCCAATCGGCGCCATGGACTTTGATAAGATTGTAGATTTTGCGAAAGAGAAGAAAATCGATCTTACCATTGTCGGGATGGATGATCCTTTGGTGGGCGGATTGGTGGATGCGCTGGAGGCGGCAGGCTTACGCGTCTTTGGACCGAGGAAGAATGCGGCGATTCTGGAGGGAAGCAAAGCGTTTTCAAAGGACCTGATGAAAAAGTATAACATTCCCACAGCGGCTTATGAAACCTTTGATACGCCCGAAGCAGCGCTTGCATATCTGGAAACAGCACAGTTTCCCATAGTGCTCAAGGCAGACGGTCTTGCCCTTGGCAAGGGCGTGTTGATCTGCAGGGATTTTGAGGAGGCAAAGGAAGGCGTTAAGACGATTATGCTGGATAAGCAGTTTGGAAGCGCCGGAAACCGCCTTGTAATAGAGGAGTTCATGACGGGAAGAGAAGTGTCAGTCCTTTCTTATGTAGATGGAAGGACCATCAAGACCATGACCTCCGCCCAAGATCACAAGAGGGCGGGAGACGGTGACACAGGTCTTAATACAGGCGGTATGGGAACTTTTTCTCCCAGCCCCTTCTATACAAAGGAAGTGGATGACTTTTGTAAAAAATATATCTACCAGGCTACGGTAGACGCCATGGCGGCAGAAGGAAGAGAATTTAAAGGAATTATCTTTTTTGGACTGATGCTGACCGAAAAGGGACCCAAAGTGCTTGAATACAATGCAAGGTTTGGAGATCCCGAAGCACAGGTGGTACTGCCTAGAATGCAAAATGACATCATCGAGGTGATGGAGGCGTGTATTGACGGGCGGCTCGATGAAGTGGATCTGCAATTTGAAGATAATGCGGCTGTGTGCGTGGTTCTTGCATCGGAAGGATATCCTGTTAAATATGAAAAAGGTTTTGTGATAAAGGGTCTTGAAAAGTTTGAAGGGCAGGATGCTTATTTCTGTTTTCATGCCGGTACTAAAAAGACGGATCAGGGAATTGTCACAAACGGGGGAAGAGTCCTTGGAATTACGGCAAAAGGAAAGGATTTAAAGGAAGCAAGAGAAAATGCTTATGGGGCAGCAGAATGGGTGGATTTTGAAAATAAATATATGCGTCATGATATAGGGAAGGCAATTGATGAAGCATAAATGGGGGATTGAGGAAAGATGGATAGAAGAGTGGAGAAATTACTAGCATCAAATGAGCTGCGCAGACCGACTTTGTGTCAGAAATGCGAAGGAGTTCTGGTATACCGGGGAATCGGAGAATACATATGTGAAGAATGCGGCGCGGTAGAATATGATGATTATGGAAAGGTGCGGAATTATTTGGAGAGGCACAGAGGCGCTAACGTGGCGGAAATTTCGGATATGACAGGCGTTTCCCACAAAGCTATCAGAGATATGATTAAAGAAAAGCGGTTTGAGATCATCGACAATAAAGGCGGTTATTTGAGGTGTGAAGTTTGTGGAGAAAAGATCAACAGTGGGCGGATGTGCTCCAAATGTGAGGAGAAGTATCACAGACAGGTGGAGGAACAAGCCCGTGCAGAACGGAATAAAGGAATGTCCGGATTTGGAGAAAGCAGTTCTTCAGAGCGTGGAAGCAAGCGATATACAAGAGAGAGGTAAAGGAGAGTCAAAGTGAAGAAGTTGAGTGTGGTAAAAGGGTTAGCAGGTCTTGCAGTAATGGGAGCCGTTTTTATGGGAACTGTACAATTAAGTCTTGCGGCGGAAGGAAAGGTGACGGCAGAGACTGCAAAGATTCGTGCAAATACCAGCACAGACAGTGAGGTGGTTGGGAGCACCGTAAAAGGGAAGACGATTGATATCCTTGAAGCGGTCAAGGACAGCTCGGGTACAGTCTGGTATAAAGTAGCGGTAACAGACGGCGGTTATGGATATATCAGGAGCGATCTTGTGGAGACCAGCGAAAAAATCGAGGTGAGTGCGGGCAGCTCACAGGAGATAAGTCAGCCGTCGCAGACGGTGACTACCTCCATCGGAGAACAGCAGGCGGTAGTCAATTCCGGCAACAATGCCAATGTTCGTTCCGGTGCATCTACTCAGCACGGTGTGGTGGCTTCACTTCCAAGCGGGACTTCCATGACCTTGATTGGGGAAGCAACCGACAGCGCTGGAAAGAAATGGTACCAGCTTACCTGTGATTTTGATGGTAAGACGGTAGAGGGATATGTACGGTCGGATCTGATTACCATAGGGGCAGGGGAAAGTCAGGAACAGCCCGCTCCAGAAAATCCGGGAGAAGGCGGAGAAGCTGAAAATCCCGATCCTTCACAGGGAGAAAATCCGGAAGGAGCAGAAGGCGCTGCACCCGAGGAGAATGTAGATGTCCAGTCTCCGGAACCAGAGCATAATGACTATCAAGTGGTCTATACAGCAAACCAGGCAGGTGAGCAGGATTACTACCTTTATATGCCTGATGGAAACATGGTCAAAGTAACGGAACTTTTAGGGGCGGCGGAGAATGCAAAGGATAGTATCCAGAAGCAGCAGGAGCAGCTGGAAAAGGAGAAGATCATCATTATCATTTTAGCAGGCGTAATTGTTCTTCTTTTTATTGTGATTACCGTTTTATTGTTTAAAATTAGAAGTCTTTATTATGACGATTACGAGGATGAAGAGGAAGAAGACGAGGAAGAGGAAGAAGAAGAAGAGCCCGAGCCCCAGCCTGTGCGCAGGAAATTAAGACGCAGGGTAGTGGAAGAGGAAGAAGAGCCCGAAGAGACGCCTGTCAGAAAAAAAAGACCGCAGCCAGTGCCTGAAGAGCAGGAAAGACCGGTGAGACAGAGAGAGAGAACGGGACAACCCAGGGTAAAGGGGGAGAAGGAACTTCATGCTGCAGAACGGAGAGAGCCTGAAAGAAAGCCGGCTGCAAGGAAATCACAGAACTTCCTGATTGATGATGATGAGTTTGAATTTGAATTTCTAAACATGGATGATAAAGATCTGTAAAACAAATGAGAGGGATAGCAAAGGCTATTCCTCTTGTGTGCAGGAAAGGGCATGCATAATATGATGATAGAGATTGATTTTAACAGTGAAGAAGCGCTTTATCTACAGCTTCGGAACCAGATCATACTTGGAATTGCAACTTCAAAATTTCAGGAAGGAGATGCCCTTCCTTCCGTAAGGCAGCTGGCGGATGATATTGGCATCAATATGCATACGGTAAATAAAGCCTACACGGTTCTTAAGCAGGAAGGCTTTGTGAAAGTAGACAGAAGAAAGGGTGCAGTGATCGCGCTTGATATCGACAGGTTGAGGACCTTAGAGAAGATGAAGGAAGAATTAAGGGCAAGCCTTGTCAAAGGAATCTGCAAAGGGATTTCCAGCGAGGAAGCACACCGGGTGATCGATGAAATATATGAAGAATTTGGAGGACTTTAACATGCAGTCAGGTGGTTTTACGGATAAAGCAAAAGCAGCATTGTCACTTGCAGAGAAGACCGCGTCCAGAATGCGGGCAGGATATGTGGGAACGGAGCATATTCTGGTCGGGCTGTTGAGAGAGGGCACGGGGGTAGCATTCAAAGTCTTAAAAGAAAACGGGGCTGATGAAAGTAAGATTATAGAAATGATACAGGAGCTGATCATGCCGGAGACGGTGGTTACGATCAAAGAACGCGAGGGAGCATCTCCCAGGGCAAAGGCAGTGCTTGACGAGGCACACAGACAGGCGGATCGGTTCGGAGCAGATAAGACGGGAACAGAGCATATCCTTCTTGCGCTTTTGAAAGAAGGAGAAAACGTGGCTGTCCGTCTGCTCAATACCATGGGAATATCTGTGCAGAAGCTTTATGTGGATACACTGATTGCCATGGGAGAGGATGGAAACCTGTATAAAGAGGATTTAGGAAAAAAACAAAACAGGAAGGGCAAGCAGACCTCCACGCTGGAACAATACAGCAGGGATCTTACAGCGCTTGCCGCTGCAGGAAGGCTGGATCCGGTAGTCGGAAGGGAAAATGAGATTAAACGGGTGATTGAAATCTTAAGTCGAAGAACAAAGAATAACCCTTGCCTGATTGGAGAACCAGGGGTAGGCAAAACGGCGGTTGTGGAAGGGCTGGCGCTTCGCATTGTGGCGGGAGAAGTGCCTTTTACGGTACAGAATAAACGACTTTTGACGCTGGATCTTTCAGGTATGGTTGCAGGTTCTAAATACAGGGGAGAATTTGAAGAGAGAATCAAGAGAGTAATCAGGGAGGTTCAGGAGGATGGAAATGTCATCCTTTTTCTGGATGAAATGCATACCATCATCGGCGCAGGCGGCGCTGAGGGCGCCATCGATGCGTCCAATATTTTAAAGCCCTCGCTGGCACGAGGGGAGCTGCAGCTGATTGGAGCCACCACAGTGGCAGAATATCACAAATATGTGGAAAAGGATGCCGCCTTAGAGAGACGTTTCCAGTCTGTCTATGTGGAGGAGCCTACCATAGAAGAGGCAGTGGAGATTTTGGCGGGAGTGGCGCCTAAATATGAGGAGCATCACAAGGTTGCGATTACCAGAGAAGCGATTTTGGCAGCAGTGCAACTGTCAGAGCGTTATATCAATGACCGGAATCTGCCGGATAAGGCGATTGACCTGATTGATGAGGCGGCTGCAGGCGTCAGGCTAAGGGGCATGCACACACCGGAAAACTTCAAGGAAATGTTGGAACATATTCAGGAAATGGACCGGGAAATCGAGAAGCATCTTAAAACCAGAGATTTAGAAGAGGCTTCGGTTATCCGAAAAGAACAGGAAAAGCTGATAAAAAAGTTTGAGCGCATCAAGGAAAGGAACCGTCAGAAGCAATCGGAAAACAGTTTTTCCATAGGCGCAAATGAGATTGCAGAAGTGGTCGCATCATGGACTAAAGTTCCGGTAAAGAAGCTTACTGAAAAGGAAAGCGAACGGCTTTTAAGGCTCGAGAAGGTTCTTCATAAGCGGGTAATCGGGCAGAAAGATGCGGTCAGTGCTGTATCGCGGGCAATCAGACGCGGTAGAGTGGGATTGCAGGATCCCAACCGGCCAATTGGTTCCTTTTTGTTCTTAGGACCTACCGGCGTGGGAAAGACGGAACTAAGTAAAGCTTTGGCAGAAGCAATGTTCGGCTCAGAAAATGCTTTGATTCGGGTGGATATGTCGGAATATATGGAAGGGCACTCTGTATCTAAGATGATAGGTTCGCCGCCGGGATACGTGGGATTTGAGGAGGGCGGACAGCTCAGTGAAAAGATAAGGAAGAACCCCTATTCAGTGGTTTTGTTCGATGAGATCGAGAAGGCACATCCGGATGTGTTCAATGTGCTGCTTCAGGTACTAGATGACGGACATATTACAGATTCCAAGGGGCGGAAGGTGAGCTTTAAAAATACCATTCTCATTATGACTTCCAATGCAGGCGCGCAGAGAATCATAGCGCCCAAAAATCTCGGTTTTTCCATGGACAGCACTAAGGAGCAGGACTATGAGAAGATGAAAGCCGGTGTGATGGAAGAGGTAAAAAAGATTTTTAAGCCGGAATTTATCAACCGTATCGATGAAATTATGGTATTCCAGCCTTTAGATAAGAAGGAAATGCATGAGATCATGACACTTTTGTGTGACAATCTAATTGGGCGGTGCAAGAAGCAGATGCAGATTAAACTGCTTATAAGCAGTGCTTTAAAGGAGCACATTGTCACCAAATATGCAGATGATAAGATGGGGGCAAGACCCTTGAAAAGAGCGCTTCAGACTGTGGTGGAGGATAGACTTGCAGAAGAAATATTATCTGGCAGGGTCAAGGCAGGAGATGCCGTCACTGCGGGTTTCCGCAAGGAGCAGGTAGTTTTTGATGTAAAAATGAGACAATAAAATTTAATTGTTTTTTGCAATTTTTTGCTAGATATCTATACAAAAATATATTATACTGTCATTAACCTTGAGGGTAAGATAAATGACACAAGCAGGAGGACATAAGAAAATGGCTGTTGTAGAGGAATTAATTCGCAAAGAACCAGACGGGACCGTCAGTTTTGGCAATCATGTGCTTAAGGATAAAGCAAAATTGGAGGATTTCGAGCACTGCGGAGATCTGTATAAGGTTAAAACCTACAAAACAATGACCAGATTAGAGAGAAACGGAATGTTTGCCTACGAGTCCGTGCCGGGAACCAGTGTTTTCCATTTTAAGGAGACCGCTGATGAGATCAGCTTTAAAGTGGAAGGCGATGAGGATGCCCAGATTACGGTAGGTCTTGAGGAAGATACGGCGTATGAAGTTTTTGTCAACGGACAAAGTATTGGTAAGATGAAGACGAATTTAAGCGGCAAGCTTAATATCAGCGCTTTACTCGCACAGGCAGGGGAAGTTAGCGTTACCATTACTAAATAAGAGCTTTAAAGCGATAGGAGCAAGAAGAGCTGCTGCAAAGAGGAAATTTTTGCAGCAGCTTTTGTACGATATATTTAAGCCATTTTGGAAAAGATAAGGAGCAGATGCATGGCAAAAGGAAAAAATACAGTGATTTTTTTCTGCCAGGAGTGCGGATACGAGTCCAGCAAATGGATGGGACAGTGTCCGGGCTGTAGGCAGTGGAATACCTTTGTGGAAGAAAATGTGACGGTAAGGGCGCCGGGAAAAGGCATGTCGCAGGGGCTTACAAAGAACAGACCTTCGCCGCTTTCAGAAATTTCTTTAGAAGAAGAGGACAGAATCAGTACCCACATGATAGAGCTGGACAGAGTGCTTGGAGGAGGGCTTGTGGCGGGGTCCCTTACCCTGGTGGGGGGAGATCCAGGTATCGGGAAATCCACCCTGTTATTACAAGTGTGCAGGAATCTTGCAGGGGATGAAAAGGAAGTGCTCTACGTGTCTGGAGAAGAGTCGTTAAAACAGATCAAAATACGTGCCAACCGTATAGGGGATTTTAATGAGCACTTAAAGCTGCTGTGTGAAACAAGTTTAGAGGCGATTGAGGAGAATATCCGCCGTACCAGCCCTGATGTGGTGGTGATTGATTCTATTCAGACCATGTATAGGGAAAGTGTATCCTCGGCGCCAGGCAGTGTTTCTCAGGTGAGGGAGGCGACGAGCGTACTTTTGCAGCTTGCAAAGGGACTGAATATTTCCATTTTTATTGTGGGACATGTGACCAAGGAAGGAACGGTAGCGGGACCTCGCGTACTAGAGCATATGGTAGATACGGTGCTGTATTTTGAGGGAGACCGGCATGCATCCTACCGGATTTTAAGGGGCGTCAAAAACCGTTTCGGCTCTACCAATGAGATTGGAGTTTTTGAAATGGAATCAGCAGGGCTTAAAGAAGTCCTCAATCCTTCCGAGTTTATGTTGAGTGGGAAACCAAAGGATGCAAACGGTTCTATCGTGGTCTGTTCTATGGAAGGAACGCGCCCCATGTTGATTGAGGTGCAGGCGCTTGTATGTCATTCTAATTTTGGCATTCCGAGACGTCAGACCATCGGAACAGATTTTAACAGGGTGAATCTCCTGATTGCGGTGCTGGAAAAGCGGCTGGGACTTTCTTTAGGGAATTGTGATGCTTATGTCAATATTGCCGGGGGAATCAAGATACAGGAGCCGGCAATCGACTTGGGGATTGCTATGGCGGTGGTGTCCAGTTTTAAAAATAGAACCATTGATAATAAGCTGATTGCAATAGGTGAAGTGGGTCTCAGCGGTGAAGTGCGGGGCGTAAGCATGATACAGGCAAGGATTCAGGAGGCGGCAAAACTCGGGTTTACCACCTGTGTCATTCCTTATGTATGTATGGAGAGCGTGAAGGAAGTGACTGGAATCAAGGCGGTCGGTGTAAAGAGTGTCAAGGAAGCCATTCAGCTTTTATGACAAAAATATGACAAATTTTACAAAATATTAAAATCTTATGTTCAAATAAGAAGGTTCATGGTAAAATATAACAGGATTTTGTCAAAAGATAATTTTTAACCTTACGTATTTACATGCGGGAAAGGCATTGGTATAAAGATGGATAAGAAAAAATGGATAAAGCATATTCCATTATTTATTTTAGAATTTATTGTGCTTGCAGCGGCGGCAGTGGTTTTGTATTTTACGCTGCGTGCCACGGACAGTAAAGGCGGAGCTGTTAAGGATAATTTGGACGAAGAAAAGATTGCCGTTAACGAGGAAGTCAAGGAAATGGTGACGCAGCCTATTGAGGAAGGAAAAGATAGCAAGTACACAGGCATTTTTAATGTGGCATTTTTCGGTGTAGATGCAAGGGACGGCAGCCTTGGAAGGGGAAACCGGAGTGACACGATCATGGTCTGCTCTATTAATATGGATACCCACGAGGTACGTCTTGTGTCCTTATATCGAGACACTTATCTCAATCTTGGAAATGATTCCTATGGCAAGTGCAATAAGGCATATGCGTTGGGGGGACCAGAGCAGGCGATCGGTATGATCAATATGAATACGGATTTATATATCACTGATTATATTACGGTGGGATTTGAAGGGCTTATGAAGGCGGTGGATGCCTTAGGCGGTATTGAAATGAATCTTACGGAGACGGAGATCATTCATTTGAATAATTATCAAAGCACCATGGCGGCAGAGATGGGAATCGATTATGCGCCGGTGAAGGAACCGGGAAGACAGATGCTCAATGGACTGCAGGCGACTGCATACTGCAGGATCCGCTATGGCGGTGGGGATGATTTCAGGCGTGCACAGAGACAGAGAGACGTTTTGGTTGCCATGATGGAAAAAGGGAAAAAGGCTTCACTTGGAGAATTGACGGACGCTATATATGGGGTTCTGCCAAGTGTGAGGACGTCCCTTGACGTGGAAGATTTTCTTCCCCTTCTCGGAATGATCGGCGATTACAAGGTGACGGTCAGCGATGGATTTCCATTTGAAGATATGAGGAATGGGGGAACCATTGGAACCAACGGCTCATGTGTGGTCGCCACTTCTTTGGAGGAAAATGTGATCAGGCTGCATGAGGTTCTTTATAATCAAAAGAACTATGAACCCTCAAAGGCAGTAAGAGAGTTCAGTGAAGTCATTGAGAAAGATACCAAAGATTATCTTCAATATTAGACAAAAAATGATTGACATATAATAGCCATATAAGGTATAATACCATTTGGCGGCTTTAGGGTCGCTATAGGGGCATAGTTCAAAGGTAGAACAGCGGTCTCCAAAACCGTCGATGTGGGTTCGATTCCTACTGCCCCTGTTAAAAAAGTACCGGATTCTATTTCAGAATCGGTACTTTTTTTGTGGCAGTGGATTCACGAAGAATGAACTGAGGGCGCAGGAGCATCTTGCTTATGGATACATGATTGATTAAGCTGTGCAGGGCGGCATAGCCACATTTGCCAAGTTCAATCCGTTCCTGCCGGATGGTGGTAAGCGGCGGGGAAATTTCTGTAGACCAGGGGAGGTCGTCAAATCCAATGACGCTCACATCCTCTGGAACCCGGAAACCAAGTGCCTGGCATTCTTTCATTACACCATAGGCGATTAGGTCATTACCACATACAATAGCTGTTGCTCCTTTGGACAGAAAGGAGGAGACAAAATAGCTGGCAGACTCAGCTACATAGTAGCCGTTTGCCACCATGCCTTTCATTATAGGAAGGTGGTGTGCCGTCATGCTGTCATAGAAAGCCTGCTGCCTGTGCTCCGTGATCATAGAATGCAGGGAACCGTTTAGGAAGGCGATTTTCTTATGGTTTAGCGATACCAAATGATCGATGGCGGCATCTATGCCTTCAAAGCTGTCTGTGCCGATGTAAGCCACATTGGGATTTTGTTTGATATAATTATCAAAAAGAACGGTGGCAATGCCGGTATTCTCTAATTGTGCAATCCACTCATCCTGTAGAGCGAATCCTACCAGAAATGCACCGAAATATCCTTTTTTGAGCATATAAGTATCATATTTTTCTTTTTGTTGAAAGGAAGGGGTGATGGGAAGGATGTCGATATCCCAGTTATCCCGGTAAGCCGCCTGCTTGAAGCCAAGGACAATGTCATATCCAAAGTGTTCAGGAGACTTATAGTCCATATTTTCTATAAAAATGCAAAGCTTTTTGTGCGCTTCCTTTTTCATTTTTTTGGTGGTGTAACCCATCTCTACTGCCGTATCCAGTACCATCTGACGAAGTTCTTCACTAATGTCATTTGCCCCGTTTAATCCTTTTGATACGGTGCTGATGGAAATGCCAAGTTTGTTGGCAATATCTTTTATTCTAGTCATATAATCTCTTCCGTGCCTTTAGGTAATCGTTCTGTTTTTTATATTAAAATCAGTATAGCGCAAATCGAAGGAAATTTGCAACATATAAATCTGTTTGCATAGATATTCCAATTCAATTTGTGATTATATACAAAAAATGAAGAAACATATCGACAAAAATGTAGAAAGTAAAGTACTTTTTATGAAACTGTTGACCAAAAATGGACAGAGTGCTAAATTATAAGCATCAAATCGAAAGTTTACGAAAGTTCTGTGAGGAGGGCAAGGGAAGTGAGAGACAGCAGAATGGACAGAGGCGCCGGTATTTTATTGGCGGTGACCAGTCTTCCGTCACCGTACGGTATTGGAACAATGGGAAAGGAAGCTTTCAGATTCGTGGATATGCTGACCGATCTGCGCCAGAAGTATTGGCAGGTGCTTCCAATCGGTCCAACTAGTTTCGGCGACAGCCCCTATCAGTCTTTTTCTGCATTTGCAGGAAACCCTTATCTCATTGATTTGGATATCCTGATTGAAGAAGGTCTTTTGAAGCAGGAAGAAGTAGATGGATATAACTGGGGCATACGAAAAGATGATATTGATTATGCACTGATTTATAATAACAGGTTTAAGGTTCTTAAGAGTGCTTTTGACAGATTTGATGTGAAGAAGGATGCTTTTAAGAAATTTTGTAAGGACAATAAGGACTGGCTTGAAGACTACAGCCTTTATATGGCAGTCAAAAATGAAAAAGGCGGCAGTGAGTGGCTTTCCTGGGAAGAGGGACTTAGAAACCGTGATGCAGATACGCTGGCGGAATATAGAGAGCAGCTGAAGGAGCAGATTTTGTTTTGGATGTTCCTGCAGTATAAATTTTTTGAGCAGTGGAAGGCGCTGAAAGCATATGCCAATGAACAGGGCATCAAGATTATCGGGGATATTCCCCTTTACATCGCGCTTGACAGTGCAGACGTGTGGGCGGACAGAGACCAGTTTAAGCTGGATGAGGAGGGAAGACCCTCGGAGGTTGCCGGATGCCCCCCAGATGATTTTTCAGATGATGGTCAGAAATGGGGAAATCCCCTGTATGACTGGGAGAAGATGGAAGCGGAAGGGTTTGGCTGGTGGAAGGAACGGATTGCCGCCAACGGCAGGCTTTTTGATATCATCAGAATCGATCATTTTATTGGAGTAGCAAAGTACTACAGCATTCCCGCACAGGATGAGAATGCAAGAAATGGCAGATGGAATAAAGGACCTGGGAAAAAGCTCACTGATATGATTGAAAAGACCCTTGGAAAGAACCGCATTATAGCAGAAGATTTAGGAGTAGCAGTTCCAGCGGTCAAAAAGCTTCTTGCAAAGACAGGATGGCCAGGGATGAAGATTTTACTGTTTGCCTTTGACGGGAATACGGCAAACGAACATCTGCCCCACAATTATGAGGACAGCAACCTTGTGGTGTATGCCGGAACCCATGATAATGAAACGATAGTGGGTTATTTCAGGGATAAGACGGAGTATGAGCTTGCTTATTTATATGAATATCTGAATATTAAAAAGAAGGATGATATACCGGATGCGATTATCCGGACGGCCTATGGAAGTGTGGCGGATATCGCTATCATGCAGATGCAGGATCTTTTAAAGCTGGGAAATGAGACAAGAATGAATTTTCCCTCTACTGTGGGCTGTAATTGGCGTTGGAGGACGCTTAGAGAGAGTCTTGATGAAGAGAGACGTACGTGGCTTAGAACAATGACACTCTTGTATAGACGATAAAAACATGTTAAAATATAGACATGTTTTTTTGGACTTAGTTTTTTATGATATGAAATGTGGTAACACGAACATAGCGTTTGTGACACATTTTATATAAATATAATCAAATCCAAAAAGGAGAGGAAAGAATTATGAAAAAGAAAGTTTTAGCAGTACTTCTTGCTTCTGCTATGGTAGCTTCTTTGGTTGGCTGCGGCGGCGAGACACAGGAAGCACCTGCACAGACAGAAGAAGAAACAACAGACGACGCAGAGGCAGAAGCAGAAGCTCCTGCAGAGACAACAGATGAGGCAGAGGCAGAAGCTCCTGCAGAGGAAGAAGCAATCACAGCAACAATCACTGTATGGGGACCTTCAGAAGATCAGTCCGCAGACGCTGGCAACTGGCTTCCTACAATGTGCGAACAGTTTGCAGCTCAGCATCCAAGCTGGGATCTGACTTTTGAGTATGGCGTATGTGCTGAAGGTGATGCAAAGGCTACTATAACACAGGACGTTGAAGGCGCAGCTGACGTATACATGCTTGCAAACGACAACATTCCTGAATTAGTTGCTGCAAACGCGCTTGCAGAACTTGGCGGAAGCTACCTGGACGCTGTAACATCTACAAATGCTGACTCTATCATAGCATCTGTTACATACAATGATTCCGTATGGGCATTCCCTTTCACATCCAACACATGGTTCATGTACTACGACAAGAGTGTCTTCACAGAAGATGATGTTAAGAGCCTTGATACAATGTTAGAAAAAGGAAAGGTTTCCTTCCCTCTTTCAAACAGCTGGTATATCCAGGCATTCTATGTTGCTAACGGCGCTACTATCTTTGGCGATGGTACAGACGAAGCAGCAGGCATCAACTTCGGCGGCGAGAACGCAGTAGCAGCTACAGATTATCTTGTTGACTTAGTTGCAAACGCTAACTTCATCAACGACCAGGATGGTGCAGGTATCGCAGGTCTTCGTGACGGTTCCGTTAATGCAATCTTCTCTGGTACATGGGATGCAGCATCTGTACAGGAAGCACTTGGCGATAACATGGGCGTTGCAGCACTTCCTACAGCTAACATCGGTGGAAATGCAGGTCAGTTAAAGTCCTTCATGGGATCTAAGGCAGTAGGCGTTAACCCTAACTGTGAGAACATGGAAGTTGCTATGGCACTTGCAGCTTACCTTGCTAGTGAAGAAGCTCAGATGGCTCACTATGAACTGAGAAACGTTCTTCCTTCTAACACAAACATTACACTTGCAGACGATGCAATTGCAACTGCTGTAACAAACACTATGGTATCTACATCTATCATGCAGCCTGTTGTTTCTTCTATGGGTAACTACTGGTCACCTGCAGAGAACATGGGTAAGGCACTTGTTGCTGGTGAAATCACACATGACAATGCAGCAGAGAAGACAGAAGAAATGAACACAGCAATGAACACAGACGTTGCTCAGTAAAATTTCAGTCAAAACGATAGGTATTCAGGATGCCCCATATAGGGCATCTTGGTGCCTGTTTGATAGGAAGGTAGGAGGTTTAATGTGAAGAAGACTGGTTCTGGAAGGAAAAAAGAGTTTGCGAATCCTTATACTGTAGCGAAAGCAGTAACAAAAGGAAATATCATAACGAAATTATCCATGCTGGTCATGGGGTTAGGAAATATTGCACATAAACAGATTGGAAAAGGGATTGCATTTTTGGCGGTTGAGGTTGCTTATATCTGGTTTATGGTTACGTCAGGTTTTTATAACTTATCCATGCTTCCTTCACTGGGGTGGAGAGCACAGGAAAAAGTTTGGAATGAGAAAAAAAGTATATATGAATATGTAGCGGGAGATCAATCGCTGCTCTTGCTCTTATATGGTATTGCTACCATTTTTGTAACACTGGCTTTTATCATGGTTTGGAGGGGAGCTGTAAAGAGTTCCTATGAAGCCGAAGTCCTCGCCAAAGAAGGCAGGCATTTAAACACATTTAAAGAAGATATTAAGGGTTTGTTCAATCAAAATTTATATAAATTGCTTCTTGCAGCGCCAATAGGAGGAGTTCTCGTATTCACTATTCTGCCGCTGATTTTTATGATTTGTATGGCGTTTACCAATTATAGTAAGTTAGATGAGCATTTAGTTTTATTTGACTGGGTGGGACTTGACAATTTTGCCAAGATTCTAAACTTTGGTGACAGCATCGGGCGTCAGTTCTATTCGGTATTGGGATGGACCTTAACTTGGGCAGTTCTTGCAACGGCGCTGAACTACATATTTGGTATGATTCTTGGAATCGTAATCAATAGGAAGGAAACAAAGGGAAAAGCATTCTGGCGTTTTTGCTTTGTACTATCTATTGCGGTTCCCCAGTTCGTGTCTTTGCTGATTATGAGAAGTATGCTGCAGACAACAGGTATTGTAAATACCCTGCTTTTGAAGTATGGTCTGATTGATCAGGCGCTTCCTTTCTTCTCAAATGCAACATGGGCAAGAGCAACGGTTATCATCATTAACCTGTGGGTTGGTATTCCATATACACTGCTCCAGGTAACAGGTATCTTACAGAATATTCCGGGAGAGCTTTATGAAGCAGCTAAGATTGACGGTGCAAATGCAATCCAGACCTTTTTCAAGATTACGCTGCCATATATGTTGTTTGTAATGACACCTTATCTGATTACACAGTTTACTGGAAATGTAAACAACTTTAACGTTATTTTCCTGTTATCAGGAGGAAATCCGACCGGCGTGGGAGATACCGCAGGAAAGACGGATCTTCTGGTTACTTGGTTGTATAAGCTGACTATTGATAAGAACTACTACAATCTGGGAGCGGTTATCGGTATCATGACCTTCGTGGTTCTGGCGATTGTGGCACTGTTGACCTATCGGAATACAGCATCCTATAAAGACGAGGAGGGATTCATGTAATGAGTAAAGCAAATGACGTAGCTGTAACAGGCGCAAAAGTCCGTAAAACGATTACGAATATCATTGTACATGTGATTCTGGCTATTTTAGCTTTCATATGGGTTCTGCCGATTTTCTGGGTAGTGCTTACCAGTTTCAGAGGAGAAAAGGGATCTTATGTAACGACCTTTTTCCCACAGACATATACGATTAATAATTATGTGAAGCTGTTTAAAGATACGACAATATTAAACTTCCCAAGGATGTTCATGAACACCTTTGTGATTGCCATTTTCACCTGTATTATTTCAACTATTTTCGTGTGTTCTGTTTCTTACTGTATGTCCAGAATGCGCTTTAAAATGAGAAGACCATTCATGAATATTGCCATGGTCTTGGGATTATTCCCTGGATTTATGTCCATGGTTGCAGTGTATTATATTTTAAAGGCACTTAATATGTCAGAAGGCTCCATGATTCCCATTGCATTGGTGGTTGTGTTCTCAGCCGGAACAGGATTAGGATTTTATGTGGCAAAGGGATTTTTTGATACGATTCCAAAGTCACTGGATGAGGCAGCAATCATTGATGGGGCTACAAGATGGAAAATTTTTACCAACGTAACGATTCCCCTAAGTAAGCCGATTATTGTATATACCATTTTGACATCCTTTATG
The DNA here is from genome assembly GCA_011959285.1 of Lachnospiraceae bacterium. Lineage (GTDB taxonomy): Bacteria > Bacillota > Clostridia > Lachnospirales > Lachnospiraceae > Suilimivivens. The sequence goes on from BLLW01000021.1 coordinate 40,024, forward strand.
TCGCCTTGGATTGATTTCCTTTTTGCAAAGGTTATCTGCCGTGCAGATGCAAAGTACTATACGGTATCCATCGGTCTTTGGAAGATGCTCGAGAAGGAATATATCGACAACTGGTATACATCCTTTGCAGCTGGAGCAGTTCTTGTATCTATACCTATTGCAATTTTGTTCCTTATGACTCAGAAATTCTATGTAGAAGGTATGAGCGGAGCAGTGAAGGGTTAATGGAGTTGTTAACAGTATAAAATAAAAACCTAAGGAGTCTGCTTCATATCTGAAGGATTCTTCTTAGGTTTTTTTACGCTTAGAAAGCGGGAGTAGGAAAGGAGAGAGTATATTGTATAAAAGAAAAACAAGACTTTTGTGTATGATGATGGTTTTGATGATGTTGGCGACAGGATGCGGAAAGGGCGGAGCTGAGGAACAAAATGTGCAGCCGGCACAAAGCGATGAACAGGTCAAAGAGGCAGGGGAGCAGCAAACGGGCAATGAGGAAGTGGAAAACGAGGACAATGTAAAACAAGCGCTAGAAGAACTAGAGGCAGAAGAGCAGGCACTTCTTCCGGCAGAAATTTCAATGGAAGATAATTATCGCACTTATTATGAAGTATTTGTATATTCCTTTTTTGACGGCAATGGAGATGGAATCGGCGATCTCAAGGGATTGATTGATAAGCTGGACTATATCAATGACGGGGATCCACAGACCACTTCGGATTTAGGGTGTAATGGAATTTGGCTTATGCCTATCATGCCTTCACCTTCTTATCACAAGTATGATGTAACGGACTATTGTGAGATTGATCCGGCGTATGGTACGATGGAGGATTTTGAGACATTGATTGCAGAGTGCGATAAGAGAGGGATTAAGGTTATCATTGACTTTGTAATCAACCACAGCTCATCTGAACATCCGTGGTTCAAAGAAGCGTGTAGTTATCTGGCAGCTCTTGGGGATGGTGAACCTTCCTTGGAAGAATGCCCTTATGTGGATTATTATCATTTCACCAAGGAGGCAGGAACCGGCTACAGTCAAGTGCCGGAAAGCGACGTATGGTATTATGAGGCGCAGTTTTATTATGGGATGCCGGATTTGAACCTTTATAATGAACAACTGCGGAAGGAAATCGAAGATATTGTTGATTTCTGGCTTTCAAAGGGCGTAGGAGGCTTTCGGCTGGATGCCGCCAAGGAATTTGAGACAGGTGTGGACAGTGCCAATGTGGAGATTCTCACCTGGTTTACAGATATGGTGAAAGGAAAGAAGCAGGACGCCTACTTAGTAGCCGAGGTGTGGACAGACATATCTACTTATGCCCAGTACTATGACAGCGGTATAGACAGTGTATTTAATTTCGCTTTTGCTGACAGTGAAGGAATTATTGCAAGCGTAGCGAAAGCAAGCGCGCCTGCGTCTTCCTACGGCAAGGCAGTTCAGAACATCCAGGAAATGTTTGCAGGGCACAATCCGGATTATATTGATGCCCCTTTTTATACCAATCACGATATGGCAAGGAGTGCAGGGTACTTTTCAGGAGACAATGCGCAGTCACAGACCAAGATTGCTGGTGCGATGAATCTTTTAATGACAGGAAGCACCTTTGTATATTATGGGGAAGAACTGGGAATGAAAGGGGCAGGTAAGGACGAAAATAAGCGTGCGCCCATGTATTTTTCAGAAGATAAGAGCATGCCAGGTATGTGTACAGGTCCATCAGACATGGACAGCATAAAGATGAAGTATGGAAGCTATGAAGAGCAGGTGCAGGATCCTTATTCCATTTATCATTATTATAGGAAGGCAATCCGTATAAGAAATGCATTTCCTGCAATCAGCAAAGGGACGGTAACGAATCTGGAGACCTATTCAGATGATACGCTGACTGCATTTGCAAAAACTTATGAAAATGAGACACTTTATATTTTCTGCAATCTGTCAGCTGAGCCCATAACCATCCAGATCCCTGAAGTTTCTTCTAAAACAGAGAAAATAGCGAGCAGCCTGTATGTGGATGAAAATAAGGCATCCTTGGAGGGAGATGCGCTTACAATTCCAGGGTATGGCGTGGTGATTTTAAAATAATATGTTCTTTCAAGAACAGGGAAAAATGTGAATATTATTTTCTTTGTAGTACATTTTGAAATTTTATGGTAAGATAAAATTAGCGCGTATTTTGCGATAACAAAAGTAGAAGTTTTGGGAAGGAAAATACATTATGGAAAAAGAAAATACTTACAGGCTGGAAATGATTGAAAAGTATCAAGCTAAATTTGCAAACGCATTCCGCTATCTCCCATGGTTTGAAGAGCGGTTAGGAGAAAGGGTGGTTCAGAATTATAATGGCGCAGATAAGCCGGGAAATTCGGTTCCCATTCCGGTATATGACGGCACTCTTCTTGCATTTGTGAAGGAAATGCAAAGAACAGGGCTTTTTGACCGTAATTATATCTATACTTATTCACGCTGCAAGCTTAAGAATGCGCAGGATGAGCTTCAAATGATTGAGCAGGTCGAGTTTAAGGATATAGAAATCATATTTGCAATTATGGCAAAATATGTGCTGGGCGGTATGACGAAGGGGATTCTCTGGTCACAAGCGGTTGAAAACGGCGTTTTCTTTCATGGGCTCAAAAAGATAAAGGAACTGCTGAAGAAGGGATAAGTCTCTTTTATTATAGGAGCACAGTATATGAGTGATAAATCTGCACAGAAGAAAAAGTATATTGTAGAAAAAGCGAGGGAAGTATTTTTAGAAAAAGGATTTAAGGAAGTCACCATGAAGGATATCGTGGAAGCATGCGATATCAGCAGGGGAGGGCTTTATCTGTATTTTCAAAATACGAAGGAGCTGTTTGAAGAAGTCCTTAAGTTTGAACAGGAAGACACGGATGATGTGTTTGACCGGAACATAACGAAGGAGGCGACGCCCTCGGATATACTTGCCTTATTTTTAAAGGAACAAAAGAAGGAGATTCTCTCAAAAAAGCCGTCCTTAAATGTGGCGATCTATGAATATTTTTTTAGGCATAAGGTACCTTCTAAAGATAATCTTTTAAAAAAGCAATTCGACGGTGCAGTATATGTGATTGAAAAACTGATTCAGGCAGGGATACAGAGCGGTGAATTTTATTGTGAAGATCCCCGGGGCGCGGCGAGGAATATTATGTATGTGCTGGAAGGGATTAAAATTGCTTCCAACACAAGGGGCATCCCGGAAGCGGCTGTGGATCGCGAGATTTTATATGTGATGCAGGGACTTGTAGCAGAAGAGTAAGGCGAAAAGGGGCATCGGTCAATGAAACAAGAGGTATTCTCTATAGAACTTCCAGTGGGAGAAAGATTCGTAATCAATAAGAACAGAATCGAGGGAAAACGTCCGCGCGCTAAAAGGCTGGCAATCGTGACAGGCATTCACGGGGACGAATTTGAGGGTCAATATGTCTGCTATGAGACGGGACGGAGGCTGCTGGAAAGACAGGATTTTCTTACTGGAACGGTAGATATTTATCCGGCATTAAATCCACTTGGGCTTGAACAGGCGGAACATAAGATTCCTAAGCTTGGGCTTGACTTAAACAGAATGTTTCCGGGCAAAAAGAATGGCACTGCTATGGAACAGGCAGCGGCGGCGATTGTTGAAGACATATCTGGCGCAGATATGTGCCTTGATGTGCATGCAGGTGATGTGTTTGTGAAGGAGATTCCGCAGGTGCGGGTGAGCGAGCGGTTTGCAGACCAGCTTCTTCCTTTTGCAAAACTCTTGAATGCGGATATGATCTGGACAAATGCGGCGGCTACCGTTCATGAATCTACGCTGACCTATTCCATGAACATGCTGGGGGTGCCTTCTATGGTGTTGGAAATGGGGGTTGGGACCAGGATTGACAGAGGTTACGGTAATCAAGTGGTGGAAGGCATTTTCCATCTGATGAAAGAGCTTGGAATGTGGGAGGGCAGTGTGGGAGAGATTCAGTATCCGGCAATCTCTACAGACGGTGAAGTGGATTTCATTCGTTCCGGCAGTACAGGCGTATTTCTTCCGGCAATTGCCCATAATCATTATGTCAGGAAAGGGGACAGACTGGGCGAGGTGGTGAGCCCTCTTGAAGGAAAAATCTTAGAGGAGATTAAAGCAAAGAAGAGCGGACTGGTATTTACCTTAAGGGAATATCCTTTTGTGCGGGAAGGGTCTCTTTTGGTAAGGATATTGACGGGTATTGGCGAGGAATAGGTTATGCATAAAGAAGAAATTTACAGGGTGCATTTCCCTTACAGGGAAGATATGGTGATACAAGGATTTCGCTTTGGAAAGGGGGATCCTACAGCCTGTATTTTGGGGGCAATCAGGGGAAATGAAATCCAGCAGATGTATATCTGTTCCCAGTTGATTCGAGAATTAAAGGAACTGGAGATGAACGGATGCATCAATGCCGGAAAAGGTATCTTAGTCATACCTGTGGTGAACAGCATAGGACTTAACCTGGACAGGCGTTTTTTTGGCGTGGAGGATGTGGACATCAACAGAGACTTTCCGGGGAGAAATGACGGGGATACCACAGACCGGATTGCATTTGAGATTTTTGACAGAGTAAAGGAATATACCTATGGTATTCAGTTGACCAGCTTTTATATGACGGGGGAATTTGTGCCTCATGTAAGAATGATGGAGACGGGGTATCAAAATACTTCGCTTGCGAACCTGTTTGGGCTGCCCTATGTGGTGGTGAGGAAGCCAAGTCCGCTGGATACCAAAACCCTTAATTATAATTGGCAGGATGAGATGACGGCGGCTTTTTCATTATATACAAATCGAAATGATACGATTGATGATGAGAGTGCTGTACAGGCTCTTTCAGCAGTGCTGCGTTTCCTGACCAGAATGGGGATCATACGTTATGAGAGCCACAGTGGATTTATCAGTCATATCATTATGGAAGATGATCTGACGGATGTGTATGTGTCAAAGGGAGGAATCTTTAGAGGGCTTGTAAAACCGGGAGAATATGTACGGTATGGATATCCCATAGCGGAGATTAGAGACCCGTATGAGGGATTTATTAAAGAAGCGATTATTGCACCTACCTCCGGTATTGTTTTTTTTGCCCACACGGAGGCATTGATCACACAGGGGGAAATGGCATATCGGCTGATACACAGGCTTCATCAATAACGGCGCCCGCCAGGCTTAAGGCGGGGCCGTTTTTATTTTATAGGACGCACTTTCCTATGAAATAAAATTGGATGCGCAGCTTCGTGCGTGGAACAAAATTTCTATGCTATGGCATCAGCAGTACAAGATAACCATTTTTTGTCAGCCAAGTTTCGCCTACATTTTTTGCAAGCAGGATATGGCAATTTTCGCAGAACTGCCAGTAATCAACGGGAGATTCTCCCATATGAATCAGGACTCGGATGTGATATTTTCCTTTGCGTTCAAAGACCAGAAGGTTCAACTCTGAATCGGTATGCAGCACCTTCCATTCATCCAGAGGGGAGATATACTCTTTTCGTATACGGATCACAGTTTGCACAAAGGTCTTTTGATCCTCATGGTCTTCCTGCCAGGGCATTTTTTGGCGATATTCATTTTCTTTAAAGCCGGCAATTTTCTTTTCGTCACCGTAAAAAATGCTTGGGACGCCGGGCATCATGCAAAGGCAAAGAAATGCTGCCTGCCAAGCATCCTCATCTTCTCCGCACAGGCTGTAGAAGCGGGAGACATCGTGACTGTCTAAGAGGTTCAGTTGTGCGCAGCTGACTTGAAAGGGATATCTTAAGAGCATGTCCGTCATGCCAAAGGCAAAGGTGTCTGCATTGATTTTTTTTTCGGCAAAGTAATCACGGCAGTGTTTTCTAAAATCATAGTTCATGACTGAATCGAACATGTCGCCTTTAAGCCAGACCTCTGCATTTTCCCAGACTTCACCGATTAAGACTGTTTCGGGGTCTGCCTGACGTACAGACGCTCTGAATCTGCGCCAGAAGTTTTTATCCACCTCGTTTGCCACGTCTAGACGCCATCCATCTACGTGGAATTTTTCAATCCAGTATTGTCCTACACGGGCAAAATATGCCTGAACTTCGGGGTTAGAAGTATTGAGTTTGGGCATTTTGCGCTCGTAGGCGAAACAGGCGTAGGAGGGCGCTTCGGTTTCAGTTTCCGGGCGGCAGACGGGGAAGGTAAGGTCATAGAACCAATCCTTGTAAATAGAGGTTTCTCCTTTTTTTACCACGTCCTCGAACATGGGAAAGTGCCAGCTGCAATGATTGAACACACCGTCGATGATGATGTGCATTCCCCTTTGATGAAGCTGGGTGGTCAGGGCAAGGAAATCCTCATCGCTTCCAAGGCAGGGGTCTACGTGGAAATAATCTACAATATCATATTTGTGATATTCCTCCGCTCTAAAAATAGGATTCAGGTACAGGCAGTCCGCCCCCAGACTTTGAATATAGTCCAAATTTTCTAATATGCCTTTAATCGTGCCGCCAAGATGGGAGCGGCTGATTGTCCCGTCCGGCAAGGGGCATTCTCTTGTCTGCCCGGACAAAGTGGCGGGTCCGTCTGCAAAGCTGTCGGGAAAGATTGGATACTGCCGATGACAAGCCATAATTATTTGAGACAAAGGCGTTCTGGTGTGCATAGGTGATGATGGTCTGCAAGGTGGAGCCTGACACGGCGCCTTTTTGCATGGTGAGAAGATAGAGGATGTCAAACTGTTTGAACATGGTAAAGGTAGTCATGATAACGATGGGCGCCATAATTTTTTTCAGGGAGGGTATGGTGATATAAAAGCTTTTCTGCCATGCATTCGCCCCGTCTAATACAGCGCTTTCGTACATGCTCTTGTCGATGCTCTGCAGCCCGCCGTCAATCATGACAATCATGTAAGGCAGGGACATCCAAAGATTTAAAACCGTGCAGGAGACAAAGGCAGGAACGTTTCGGGAAAGGAAATCTACCTTATGAAACCCCAAGTACGTTATGATTTTGTTTAAAAGTCCAAACTCCGTGTTGAACATGCCCACCCGCCAGACGAGGATAGATACGTAGGCAGGCATTGCCCAAGGAAACACCAGAAGGGTTTTATATATGCGCTTTGCCCAAAGTCCGTCCGTATTCAGTCCGGCAGCAAGCACATAGGCAATCGTCACATCCAGCAGCATATTGACCAGCGTCCATAGAAGAGTGGTGGCGAGTGCCGAAAGAAAGCCGGAGTCTACCTTCCCCAGGGCGCGTACATAGTTGTCTATTCCGATAAAGGTATAATCCTGCCAATGATAGAGATTCATATTGGTAAAAGAAATATATCCGGTATACAAAATCGGAAATAGTACGATAGCGCCGATTAAGAGAAAGGATGGAAGACAGTAGAACCAGGGAAGCCATTTTTTCTTTGTATTTTCCATTGTCACACCTCTTGCGGGATTGGCACAGGAGAGCGATCTCCTGTGCCTGATTGATAGTTTCTGTTACTGCATGTCAGCGATGGCGCTCAGCGCTTCCTGCTGATACTTGGAAGCGGCGCTGTCCACATCCTCACCGGATTTATTGACTGCCGCTAACAAGGACTCGGCAGGTCCCCACATAACGCTCATTTCAGGGATATTCGGCATGGGAACGGCATTCAGCGCTGTCTTTTCCATGGCGAGAATCATTTCGTTTGCGGCAACCTGGGCATCTTCATAGGCTTTGCTGTTTGCAGGAGCACAGTTGAAGTTCTGTGCGAGCATGACGCCTGCTTCAGGCTGCGTGAACACTTCCAGCACCTTTGCAATTGCTTCCTTTTTGGTCTCGGCAGCAGCCTTCAAGACGCCCAGACATTGTACGCCGGAATATGGCATCATAACGTTTCCGTTAGGAAGGGTGAAGTCGCTTAAGGATTTGATACCAAGATTAATGCCGGCGTCATTGATGCCGGAGATCAGCCAGGGACCGCCGATGATGGCAGCGGCTTTTCCCTCATTGAACAGAGTCGTTACCGTGTTGTAATCACCGTCTGCCTGAAGAGCGGCAAATTTGCTATTATAGACGATTGCCTCTTTCATCTCCTGCGTATCCAGTCCGGGGTGGGCATCCTTATCGATGATATATCCGCCGAAGCCGTTGATAAAAGGAGCCACATTGTAAGAAGTGGAATGCTGGTTGACCAATGCGTAAGTTCCGGCAGCGGCGTCGGTATGAGCGGTCATGTAATCATAAAGCCCTTCTGTGGTGGAAGGCAGGTCGCCTTCCCACAGATCCTTGTTGTACATGAATAATAAGGTCTCATAGTAGACGGGCATCAGGTACTGCACATCCTTATAAGTGGCAGCTTCTAATGTCATGGGGAGAAGGTCTGCCTCTTTGGCGGGATCAATCAGATTTTCTACCGGTTCCAAAATTCCCATTTCGGCAAATCCCCCAAGGGAATCATGGGCGAAGAGATATAAATCGGGACCATTTGCAGCGTCTGTTCCGTACAAGCGGATTTGTCCTGTCACATCGCTCTTTTTCTCAAAGCGGAGTGTAATGTTATCCTCTGTAAGCGCCTGGTTGACCACTTCTGCAAGGGCGTTCATCATGATTTCATCATTATCGTGCCATGCAGTTATGACAACAGGGTCCTGATTGGCAGGCTGGGTTTCCTCCGGGGCAGCCTGATTGTCATCGGCGGGAGTTTCCGGAGATGAACTTTCGGGCTGGGAATTGTTTTCAGCGGTTGTATTCTGGCTACATCCGGAAAGGACTCCCAGAGTAAGCGCACATGCGGTGAGCAAGCTTAACTTCTTCCATACAGATTTCTTTTTCATAGAACTTCCTCCTTTTTTTGTGAAAATGTTTTCCTAAAATTTAATTATTAATAGCAACGTACGTTTTTTGCTTATGTCATTTATACCATTAAATCATGCTTTTTTCTATGCAATTCCTATATTTTTGGTTGACTTTGTTAGGAAAACGCTATACTATTATTGCAAAATTATGTGTTTTGCCCAATTGCATGGAGCAAGCAGAAATGGAGGTTATTTTATGGCTGTTACAATTCGGGACGTTGCAGTAGAAGCTGGGGTGTCTACTTCTACCGTCTCTAAGGTCTTAAATCATTGGAGCTCTATCTCGCCGGAAACCAGCGCCCGTGTCAGGGAGGCAATCGAGAAACTTCATTATACCCCCAATGCAAGGGCGGTGAGCTTTGCAAGGGGCAGGACGAAAAATATTCTATTTCTATCTAGGCTGCAAAAGGAAGAAGCCTATCATAATCCCCATATGTTCGATATTCTGTGCGGCGTGCGCAGGGAATTGTCCCGCTGCGGATATACGCTGATGCTGGAGGATGTGCCTGAGGAGGGCGCTAATGGAGAATACTTTAAAGATTTGATATCCAGCAGGATTGCGGACGGCATTTTGATTCACGGTTCCTGTACGATTCCCGGAATGGCAAAGATTTTGCTGGAATCAAATTTTCCTCATATTTATATCGGACATCCCGGGCAGGGAAGCCGGATGTGCTGGATCGATATCAATAACGGTTTAGCCGGTCAGTTTGCAGCCCAGCATATGTTAGAATGTCATTATGAGAAGGTTGCTTTCGTGGCGGAGAGCGCCTCCAATCACATTTCCATGCAGAGGCTGAATGGTTTTTTAGGCGGTATGTATGAGTACGGGTACCGGATACCGGATAACTATATTTGTCACACAGATGCAAGCCGTGAGGATGCTTTCCGGCAGACCAGGGAACTGCTTGGGTTAAGCGAGCCGCCAAGGGCGATCGTGTGTGAAAACAATGCCCTTGCTCTTGGGGTGGTCAAGGCGATTGCCGAATGTGGATGGAAAATACCTGAAAGGACAGCTTTTCTTACTTTTGACAGTTATCCTTATTCTGCCCTGATCGAGCCGGAGCCCACGATTATAGATATTGATGTCTATGAGCTGGGCGTGCAGGCAGCAGTGATGCTGCTGCGCAAAATGGAAAATCCTATGCTTCTGGTACAAAGTTATGCCACGCTGCCCGTCTTAAGACAGGGACATAGCACTTGCAAAATGCAGTAGATTCGGTATAATAAAAGTATTGCAGCAAATACAAACAACAAACAAAACGGAGGATGATGAATCTCACCATGGGAAACGTAAAACGTATCTATGTAGAAAAGAAAGCGCCCTTTGCAGTAAAGGCAAAGGAACTGAAAGAAGAAATCGGCAGTTATCTGGGAATTTCGGGCGTAAAGGATGTACGCGTGCTGATCCGCTATGATGTGGAGAACCTTTCAGAGGAAACTTTTGAGCGCGCGGTAAACAGCGTGTTTTCAGAACCCCCTGTGGACATTCTTTACAGGGAAACGATCGAGATTCCGGCGGACGGCAAAGTATTCAGTGTGGAATTTCTGCCGGGGCAGTTCGACCAGCGGGCAGATTCCGCTATGCAGTGCGTAAAGTTTTTCAAGGAGGATGAGGAACCGGTCATAAAGACGGCGGTCACCTATCTGATCATGGGTGAGGTTTCTGAGGAAGAATTTGAGAAGATAAAAGCCTATTGCATCAACCCGGTAGATTCCAGAGAAACAGCGATGGACAAACCGGATACATTGATAACAGATTATGAAGAGCCAGAGGACGTTATTGTCTTTGACGGCTTTAAGGATATGGAAGAGGATAAGCTCCGCGCTCTTTATGAACACCTGGGGCTGGCAATGACTTTTAAGGATTTTCAGCATATCCAGAACTATTTTCAGAAGGAAGAGCACAGAGACCCGACCGTGACGGAAATCCGTGTGCTGGATACCTATTGGTCGGATCACTGCCGCCATACTACCTTCTCCACAGAACTGAAAAATATTGAATTTAAAGAAGGCTACTATAAGGTACCCCTTGAGACAACCTATCAGAGTTATTTAGATACCAGAAGTGAAATCTTTGCAGGCAGGGAAGATAAGTTCGTGTGTCTGATGGATTTGGCGCTGATGGCAATGCGGAAGCTGAAAAAGGATGGAAAACTGCAGGATATGGAGGAGTCCGATGAGATTAATGCCTGCTCTGTGGTGGTACCTGTTGAGATGGATTATGGTGATGGTCCGGAGATGGAAGAGTGGCTGGTGTTCTTTAAAAATGAGACTCACAACCATCCTACGGAGATCGAGCCTTTCGGCGGTGCGGCTACTTGTCTTGGTGGTGCCATTAGAGATCCCCTGTCAGGAAGAGGTTATGTTTACCAGGCAATGCGTGTGACGGGGGCAGCGGATCCTACGATTCCTGTGGCGGACACTTTAAAGGGCAAGCTTTCCCAGAAAAAGCTGGTAAGAGGAGCTGCCGCAGGCTATTCTTCCTATGGAAACCAGATTGGGCTTGCAACCGGTTATGTAAAAGAAATCTATCACCCCAACTATGTTGCGAAGCGTATGGAGATCGGCGCCGTTATGGGCGCAGCTCCCAGAAAGAATGTTATAAGGGAAAATTCTGATCCCGATGATATCATTATCCTCTTAGGCGGAAGGACAGGACGCGACGGCTGTGGCGGCGCTACAGGATCTTCCAAGGTACATACGGAGAGTTCCATTGAAACATGCGGTGCAGAGGTTCAGAAGGGAAATGCGCCGATAGAGCGTAAGATACAGAGGCTTTTCAGAAGAGGAGAAGTCAGCAGGATTATCAAGAAATGTAATGACTTTGGCGCAGGCGGTGTGTCTGTGGCAATCGGAGAACTTGCGCCCGGTCTTGTGGTGGACTTAGACAAGGTGCCCAAAAAGTATGCCGGTCTGGACGGAACCGAGCTTGCCATTTCGGAATCCCAGGAGAGAATGGCGGTGGTTGTGGATCCTGCCAATGTGGAAGAATTTTTAGGCTATGCAGCGGAGGAAAATCTGGAAGCCGTTCCCGTTGCCGTGGTTACAAAAGAACCCAGACTGGTGCTGAAATGGAGGGGAAAGGAAATCGTCAATATTGCAAGAGCTTTCCTTGATACCAACGGTGCCCATCAGGAGACCGATGTAACGGTAGATATACCCGATGCAGACAATAACTACTTAAAGCAGATTGCAATTCCGGAAGTGAAAGAACTGCTGGAAGAAAAGGATATAAAGGGGGCGTGGCTTAAAGCGCTTGGAGATCTTAACGTATGTTCCCAGAAGGGACTGGTGGAGATGTTCGACTCCTCCATCGGCGGGGCAAGCGTGTTGATGCCTTACGGCGGAAAGTACCAGCTCACGGAAACCCAGACCATGATTGCCAAACTCCCTGTTTTAAAGGGAAAAACAGACACCGTCACCATGATGAGTTATGGATTCGATCCTTACCTGTCTTCCTGGAGTCCCTACCACGGCGCCGTTTATGCCGTGACGGAATCCATGGCGAAGATTGTGGCATCAGGCGGTGATTTTGGCAAAATCCGCTTTACTTTCCAGGAATATTTCAGGCGCATGACTTCCGATCCCGAAAGGTGGAGCCAGCCTTTTGCAGCTCTCTTAGGCGCATACGACGCGCAGATCGGTTTCGGTCTTCCTTCCATCGGAGGAAAGGACAGTATGTCCGGCACTTTCAATGAGATCGACGTTCCGCCTACACTGGTATCCTTTGCGGTGGATGTGGCAGAAAACAAAGATATTATTACGCCGGAACTGAAAGAGGCGGGAGATGTCCTTATGCAGTTCTGGTTTGACAAGGACGAATACGATATACCTGTATATGAGCACGTGATGCAGACCTACCGCTTTATCACAGGGCTGATGAGAGAAGGAAAAGTAAAGGCAGCCTATGCGCTGGATTCTAAAGGTCTTCTGGCAGGAATCAGCAAGATGGCATTCGGAAATAAGCTTGGCGTTTCCTTTGAAGAGGAACTTAAGGCGGTGGATTTATTTGAGAACTGCTTAGGTGATTTGGTCCTTGAAATGAGCGGTGCGGACGCAGCAATCCTTTTGGAAGGAAATGTGGAAGAGGCAGATGACTTAAACTTTAGAAAGGTTGCGCTTGTTACGGATGAAGGCTGCTTTACCTATCAGGATGTGGCAGTCACCATGGAAGAGGCGCTGGGCGCATGGAAAGCAACCCTTGAGAAGATATTCCCCACCAAGGCGGAGAAGGACACGCAGCCGGTGAAAGTGAAAGCCTATCAGGCAGACCAGATTTATGTTTGTAAGCATAAGGTGGCAAGACCCACCGTCTTTATACCGGTATTTCCGGGCACCAACTGTGAATATGACAGCGCAAAGGCGTTTACGAGAGCTGGCGCGGATGTAGTGACAAGGGTGTTCAAGAACCAGTCCGCGGAGGATATCAGATCTTCCGTTGAAAGATTCAAAAAGGACATCGATAACGCACAGATCATCATGTTCCCGGGTGGATTCTCGGCAGGTGATGAGCCGGATGGAAGCGCCAAGTTCTTTGCAACTGCCTTTCAGAATGCGCATATAAAGGAAGCCGTCATGAGGCTCTTAAAGGAACGCGACGGACTGGCACTTGGCATCTGCAATGGTTTCCAGGCGCTGATCAAGTTAGGATTGGTACCCTACGGTGAAATCACAGGGCAGAAGGAAGATTCTCCTACCCTGACCTTCAACACCATCAACCGTCATATTTCCAAGATGGTCTACACTAAGGTGGTCTCCAACAAGTCTCCATGGCTTCAGGGGGCAGAATTAGGAAAGACCTATGTGACACCTGCTTCCCACGGGGAAGGCAGATTCGTAGCGCCTAAGGAGTGGATTGATAAACTCTTTGCAAACGGACAGGTGGCGACCCAGTATGCAGACCCTGATGGCAATGTATCCATGGATGAAGAGTGGAATATCAACGGCTCCTATGCTGCCATTGAGGGAATCACCTCACCTGACGGCAGGGCATTTGGAAAGATGGCACACGCAGAGCGTATAGGCGGCGGTGTGGCTGTGAATATCTATGGGGAACAGGATCTTAAGATTTTTGAATCGGGCGTGGCATATTTCCAGTAATTCATTGTCATTCATATATAAAATATATATGGGAATCCTGGCACTATACAGGATTCTCATATATTTTGGCTGAAATAATTGCATAAATCGTACGAGGAAAAGAGTGTTCTTATGTCTGTTACGGCGACGAAATTTAGAAATAATTTAGGAAAATATCTGCTATTATCTGCAACAGAGGATATTTTTATTACAAAGAATGGCAAAGCTGACAAATCCTTATGTAAAAGATTATCGGTTGGGAATGATGAAAGCTGTACTGCCAGATGATTTTATTGCCTTGATGGAATCGGAAGAAGAGGACTGAAAAGACGGGATTGCTTTTAATGTTTTGACTCTGGCATCATTTCATTAAGTTAAGAGGGGAGCATGGGCAGGACGGCAGT